>JAITVC010000080.1 GCA_031286005.1 Bacteroidales bacterium | reverse complement strand
CGGTAATATCGGCTTGATTTCGTCCGGTGGTTTTGTCGGATGCTGCAAACATTTCATCAATTTTGGCAGCCAAAGCCTCTTTGCCGCCATGCAATTGCGCCAATCCGTCAATATCCTGCGGCACGTAGAAACTGTATTGCCACGCATTGGCTTCGGTGTAATTGTTGTTCACTTCAAACGGGTCGAAGGGCGAATACCATGTTCCGTTGACTTTGGCACGCATGAAGCCGGTGGATTGGTCGTAGGTGTTTTTGTAATATTGAGCGCGCCGGATGTATGTCTCGTAATCGGCCGTTTGTCCCATTTCCTTAGCCATTTGTGCGATGCACCACGCATCGTAAGCATATTCCAGTGTTTTGGATACGGATTCCCGTTCTTTATCTTGCGGCACATAGCCGTTTTGGATAAAGTATGGCAGGCCGAATAGGGCAGTGTCGGCGCTTTTCTTGCAGGCTTCGTAGGCTTTCTCAACATCGAAATCACGATAGCCTTTCATATAGGCATCCGTAATCACGGACACGGCGTGATGGCCAATCATGCAAAAGGTTTCATTGCCGGCGAGCTCCCACACGGGCAGCAAGCCGCCTTCTTCATAGAGCCGGATAAAGGATTTAATGAAATCCTGATTGCGTTTAGGGTTGATGATGGAATACAGCGGGTGTGCGCCACGATAGGTGTCCCACAAGGAAAACAGGGTGTAATTATCAAAGTCGGCATGACCTACTTTGCCAAAACGGCCTCTGTATTCGCCGTTCACATCCATATACAGATTTGGCACAATAGACGTGTGGTATAAGGCTGTATAGAAGTTGGTGCGTTCGGCTTGGCTTCCGCCCTCTACGATGATTTTGGACAATTGATTTTCCCATGCTTGTTCCACATTGGCTTTGACTTTGTTGAAGTCCCAATCGGACATCTCGGTATTCAAGTTCTCACGGGCGTTCTCAACGCTCACAGAGGATAGGGCTACTTTGACCAAAACGGTTTTGGCCTCAAAGGTCAACGCAGCTTTTGTGCTGTCTTGCAGTTCGGATTGTGTGAACGGCTCGGAGAATTGGGCTGCGAAATAAATTTGGCGGTCGTTGGCCCATTGCCGCACACGGCGATACCCGCAGATTTCAGTGTTGCTCACAACTTGCAGACTGCTTTGCAACACGGTTCCTCGATGCTTTAAATCGAATAGGATATTGGCTTGCGCCTGTTCGGGAAAGGTGTAGCGATGCAGGCCTACGCGCGGTGATGTGGTTAGTTCGGCTTGAATATCGTATTTGTCAAGGGTTACGGCATAATAGCCTACCGATGCTTTTTCGGACGAGTGGCGAAATGCGGAGAGATAATCTTTGTTTTCCCATTGGATGTTGCCGGTGGTGGGCATCACTAAAATGTCGCAATAATCCTCACATCCCGTTCCGCTGAGGTGGGTGTGCGAAAACCCGTAAAGAATGGTATCTTGGAAGTGGTAGCCGGAGCAACCTTCCCATCCGACAAGTTTGGTATCGGGGCTGAGTTGCACCATCCCGAAAGGCGACACCGCACCCGGGTAGGTATGCCCCGTGGCATCGGTGCCAATCATCGGATTGACATAGTCGATTAGACGTTCGGGGCTTTTGGTGCTGCACCCATAGCCGGTTGCAAGAATCAGAAGGAAGAAAAAGAGGTTTTTCATGATTTAAATGTTGATTTGAATTAGGAGTACAAAGGTACGAAAAAATTAAAAATTAAAAAACAATGCTAAAAAGCACCGTTTTTCTTGGGGGGTAGGTTCGATGTAGGTTCGATGTGTCTTCGATGTATCCTCGCTACAGATTTTCTTCAAAAAAAGTAACGTTTCAAGAAGTGTAATTTTGGATTATTTATTGATGGCTTAGTAATGGCTTTGTAACATATTGATATATATATATGATTTTACATGTGATTTTTTCATGAAAAATTTGGAAGATTCAAAAATTTTTCTTAACTTTGTGGCGTTACTTATTTCAATTGGTAAATAACTAAGAAAACAGACAAACAAAAAACAACAAAACTAAAAAACTCATCACCCTTAACTCATCACCCATAATTCATCAATCATGAATTAAGAATCATAACCTGCGATTTTGCGAGCCTTGTCAGCTTGTAATAGCATAAAAAAAAGCCTTTCTTGCCGGCTTTAAATGCAAGAAAAAAAGTTGCGATACTACATTAACCTGATTTACAAACCTAAAACAAAGAAAGGCACGACAAAGATACAAAAAAAACAGCAAAAAAACAACTAACGGATTGAAAACTTCTGAAAAGATGCTTTTTGTTCTTTGTCGAACAAAGAAAGAGCCGAGTTAAGGCATAAGCCCCCAAAATGAGTTGAGCGCAAACTCAAAAGGGAAAATAGACATTAAAAGAGCACGAGGATCGTTGGGAAGAACGCTTAATCTTAAACCTTGCAAGGAAGAAAGAGCGAAAAGCCGTTAGGCTTACAGCGAAGTTAGATGACATCAAAGCGGGTAATGTTCCCGTATATGATCAATTAACCAGCGACCGAGATTTTGCACACCAAACGAGGTGTGATTTCCTGCGGCGCTTCGGCGGGTGGAAATGAATTGTTAAACAAAAAAATAAAAACTATGAAGACATTAGAAAAATTAACGTCAAAGAAATTCCAAGCGAATAAATTATCAAAAAAAGACGAAGCAAACCTTTTGGGAGGAGGATATAATGAGGCGACACAAGCCACAGGAGATAACGACTGTACTCAACGAGGGACTGATTGTTATGACTCAGAAGCAAGAACAGATGCTATTTCTGACTCTTCTGATCGGACAAGTGTAGACAGCGATGGTTGTGAGTTATCGACCCTATAGTTATTCTTTAACTGGAAGATCTTCGATAAGGTAAAATCACGAAGTAACCGGGCATTTTGTCCGGTTACTTCCAAAATTTTAAATATAGCATTATGTTTAGATTTTTATTTTTTTTAGTATTGATTTGGTGCTCCATTAATGTGAATGCTCAAAATCCGACTTTTTATGAGATTCATAAAATACAAAATGAGTACGTAGAAACTCAAAGTGTAAGTTTGTATTTGAAGCATTGGGATACTTTGTTTTATAATCAACAGGTGTCTCCGTTGGATAAGGTTAACTTCATCAGAGGAAACGCTTTTGAAATGCCTTCTGATACATTGATTCAGCGAGCCAAATATCTTGCTCTTTCTTGTGGTTATGTGCCGGAATATTCAGTGTATGCTCAATTAGGAGGGGATTATCGTAGAATCTATATGTTGGATTCGGTTAATCACACATCAAATTTATATCAAATAGATAGTTTGGTACAAGTTTGGAATAGTAATTTAACAGAAGAGAAAAGAGTTTTAAATGCTCGAATAGCAAAACTTTGGGCGGATGAATATTATTATTATCAAGGACATTATAAACATGTCGCTGAACATTCGCATTTGGGAGAAGATTATCGGGATAGTATTCTTGAAAAATGTTGGGCAACTTATATTCAGATTTGTGAACTACAAGGATGTGTGCCAAATAGTTTTGATAATAACTGGGATGATCAAGCTTCTTATATGATTGTTTTTAAGCATCTAACAAGCATCATAGGTAAAGATAGCACAATCACAATATTTCTAAATCTATGGGAGCAAAACATGAAGTATTTTATAGCGGCTTTTAAACAAGGAAAGATTAGCAATGAGTTTTGTTATTTCTATGATTTGAATTTGGAATATAGCTCTGGAGTGCAATATTTTGGTACGCTAAAAGATGTTCCGATGAAAGACGTGGAAGGTTTTGAGCAACGGAGAGAGGAATTTGAGATTGATAACTTGATCTTGCAGTTAAAGGATCAGGGGAGATATTAAGAGTATGAAAAAAGTTCTTATTATTACTACTCAATCGGATCGGAGTAGTTCGAGAATAATGGATTGGCTACTTTATTATCACGTAGATTTTGTTCGGGTTTCAGAAGAAGAACCGGTGGAGTTTCGTAAAGTTCTAATCACTAAAGAAACAACAGATGCAGAGGTTGTGATAAAAAATGAGAAGCATTTACTTTCTGATTTTTCTGTAATCTGGTACAGACGAGGCGTTTTTACCCCCAAATTTACATCGGTTGAAAATTTTGATGATTTAACCTTTAATTTAAATCGGCAGTTGCGGGAAGAAGCGAGGACAGTTTCTGAGTTTGTCCTTGAACAGATGAAATATAAATTTACCATCAACAAGCAAGAAGATTTAGGACTAAATAAATTATCTGTTTTAGAATTTGCTAAAACAGTAGGTTTGTTAATCCCTGCAACTATTATTTGTGAAGAAAAAACTATTTTGGCTAAATTTATGAAAACACATCCTCATGTAATTACTAAGAATGTGTCTCAAGGGGTTTTCGTATATTCCGAATCTCATATATTGAATTCTATTACTGAAAAAATTACACCTGAACGATTTAAGCAATTGAAACCGAAATTTAAGTTATCTATGTTTCAGGAAATGATTGAGAAATGGATTGAATTGCGTATTTTCTATCTTCACGGCAAATTTTTCACGTCTGCAATTTTTTCGCAAAATGATCCTAAAACAGAGGTTGATTTTAGGAACTATAATTTTGCAAATCCTAACCGAACGCCACCATTCTTATTGCCTAAAGATATTCAAGAAAAATTAAAAAAGTTGATGAAATTAGCTGATCTGAATTCAGGGTCTATTGATATGATTATATCTAAAACAGGGCAATACTATTTTTTAGAAGTTAATCCCATCGGACAGTTTTATCAGGTTTCCCATCCGTGCAATTATTATTTAGAAAAAAAATTAGCAAAAACGATACGTCATCATCATGAGAAAATTAAAAAACAATCCGGAACTACCGGTTTATATGCAATTGGCAAAGATAGATAGAGTTCGAGAAAATAGTAACCAAAGTGTGATTTCGTCCAAGCATCAAACCAAACAGTATCCGGTAGAATTATTTTTTAAACCCATAATACTTTACTGATGAAAAAGGACTATTTTATATCTCACAAGGAGGCAATACCTGTAAAGGGATATACAAGGAGTATAATATATGATTTACCACGACGGAAAGTAGATTTCATTCCCAATGATTTGTATTTTCTGATTATTCAAAACGATGGAAATAGCTTGGCTAAAATAACCTCAAAGTATAAAGGGGCAGAAAACAAGAAAGTTATTGAAAGTTATTTTGATTTTTTGTTTGAAAAAGAATATGCTTTTTTAGCGGATAAAACGTTTGCCAAAAATTTTCCCAATATAAATTTAGAATGGGATTATCCTGCTCAAATTACAAATGCTATTGTAGACTTTTCAAAAAGCAAAAATAATGCTATTAAGAAAATGCTACAAGTTATTGAAAACTTTGGGTGCCGACATGTTGTTCTGTATTTAAAAGAGAGCAAGCAATTGGAATGGGTGTATTTGTGTGCAACTCAATCTCTATTTCAATCTATTGAGATTTGGCTTGATGAAAAAGATGGTAATACCATTAATTTTGTTATAAACTTTCTGCAAGATAAGCAGCATCGTTTTGTGAGAATAAATATTGTTTCTTCAGTTTTAAAAACAATCAAATGTTCAACATCTACGATTGTTACAGTTAATAAAAATCCGTTCAAAGAACAACTGATATTTGAAGCTAAAACCAAGAATTTCATTGTCAATATTGATTTTTTTACAGAGGCGCAAAAACATAATCCGTTTTTTAATCGGAAGTTATACATAGACAAAGGAGGATTTGTTAAAAATGCACTTGAACACCAATCATCATTTGGGCATGTTCTTTATGATGATATAGATAAGATCATAAAATCGAAAAAATTCCAAAAATATTGGACAGTTTCGAAAGATAAAATACAAGTTTGTAAGGATTGTGAATTTCGTTATATGTGTATGGATAGTCGAATTCCACAAAAAGTGGCAAACAATCAATGGTTGGTCTTGGGCGAATGTACATACAATCCCTATATAGCCAAATGGAAAGACGAAGATGGTTATGTGCCTGTAGAAGCTTGTGGCACTTATACAAAAGCAAGCGGCTTTGTGCCTGATGCTGAAAAAATCGCTAAACTTAATCAAGAACTATGGAGCGATTAGATAACCGCCATACGATTTCCGATTATCTCAAAGATGAGTTGCGCCCAGCTGAGCCGCAGGAGGTAAGGCTGCGTAGTGAGGCTGTTCAGGATATTTTGGGGCGGACGCCGAGGTGGATGATTCGGTGGGGGATTAGTGTTATCTTCGGGATTGTTTTAGGGCTTTTTGTGGGGAGTTATTTTTTTAAGTATCCGGATATTGTTTTGGGCACAGTGGTGGTTAACTCGGAACATTTGCCTGCGCATATTGTGAGCCCGACTGCGGGGCGGATTGATAGTTTGTTTGTTGGCGACGGACAGCGGGTGGAAGCGGGGGATTTTGTGACGTTGTTGCAAAATTCGACGGATTTTGGGGATTATTGCAGGTTGAAGGATGAGTGGAGGCGCTTCGACAGTTCGGCAGTTCGACTCCGCTCACTGACCGCTCCACTCACTGACCACTCCACTCAGCGACCGGGAGAGGGGTGCGAGGTACGAGGTGTATCCAATCGTCAAGAGAATCCACGTCAAATACCCAGCACCTCGTACCCCGTACCTCGCACCCAGTTACCCCGCACCGTTTTTTCACAAAATCTTCAATTAGGTGACCTTCAACCCGCGTATAGTGCCCTGCTCAACGCTTACAGCGACTACCGCCAATTTATTGAGCAGGATTATCATAATAAGAAGATTGCTGCATTGCGGTTGCAGGTAGAGAAACAGCGGCGTATTTCCAATCAGCAAAACCGTCAGCTGCAATCGGTGCAGAAACAGATTGAGATTGCACAGTCTACGTTTAAGACGGATTCTACCCTATATGCACAGGGTGTTATTTCGGCTTCGGAGTATGATGAGGCCGAGCAAACGTTTTTAAATGCCTTGCAAACGATTGAAAATGCAAGAACGGCTACCGAGAGCCAAGCTATCAGCATTCTGCAAAGCGAACAGCAAATTTACGATTTGGAGCGTGAACGCCAATTGCAAAACAACTTGTATCAACTTAATTTTTCCAATGCAAAAGAGCAGTTTTTTTCACAACTTCATGCTTGGGAGCAAACGTATTTGTTGCAAACCCCTATTTCGGGCACGGTTTCATTC
>JAITVC010000079.1 GCA_031286005.1 Bacteroidales bacterium | reverse complement strand
TGTAGATTTTTTCATTGGTGCCAACATTGTCGGGAAACCAACCGTTGTGCAATTCGGCGAGCATACTATCTAAAACGTCTTTGCACAATTTGTCGTTGCCAACCGCTAACGTTAATCCGGGTAGAGCAATGAAGCTATCACGGCTGCGGCATCCAAACCAAGGAAACCCGGCCACAATATTAGTTTGCGAATCGGTTTTTATAAAAAATGATCGGGCTGCGTTCTTCAATGTGTTTTCAAAACAATCACGAGGAATTCTATTCTTGGCTTCGGTGGCAAACATCTTTTTCAACGTTGTACCCGGTGTCTGAATCTCATCTAACCCAACAGTGAAATAAATGCTCTCGCCTTTTTTTATATCCACTTCAAAATAGCCGTTGGCAAACAAATCTTCATGACCTTCGTAACCGCGATCCAATTCTTTTTGGTACTCTATATTATAGTACCAATCGGGCTGATGAATGTAGGTCGCTTTTTTTGAAAGCTGCATGTATACGTATGGATAAGCATCATACATACGGGTGCGAATACCATTGCCAATTGTATCAAAAACCGTATTGACATCATCATTGGCTTTGCCCAATTGATGAATATTGCGAAATGCCAAAAGTGGTTTAATGATAAGTTTGGTGTCATCGTGAGCTTCTTCCAACGTGTATTTGATAATCTGGCAATCTTTGTCGGTTACAAAAAGACATTCTTTCGTGAACAAAACATCGCCGATGCGATAGGTCTTTTTGGGATGAGGAACCAAAACATATTCGCGCAAATATTTATGTCCTTTCGGAGAAAAATGTTTGCCGGAATATTGATGCAATCCCAAATTAAATGGTTCGCCATGTTGCTCGATAGTTTCGTCAATAGACGACAACAATACATGTTTTCCGCCATCCATATTAGGAGCCGGACAAATCAGTAAACCGTGATATTTTCGAGTATTGCAGTGTGCTATGGTAGTACAAGAAAACGACCCGCTGCGATTTGCACGCAACAACTCCTTGTTGAGAGAATACTCCAAATTCACAAGTTGATGTCTGTCAAAATTTATGTAACTCATAACGATACAAAGGTACAATTTTTTTCTCACATACTAATGCGTTGACGAAAAAATTATTAACAGAAAAATGGAAGAAATTGTTAATAACGTGAATAGTAAATTTATGAATTAGGAGTTATGAATTATGAGTTCAAAGAAAAAAATAAATCTCTTGAACGATTTGTGTTTTCAGGTATTTAAGAGATATTGAAAAAGATAAAAAAAAAATGATAATGATGCCTTTTTTGATAAACAAAAAAAATAATTCTCAATTTTCAATTTTTAAAGTTGCTGATGCAACACTTTTCCATGATCACAAACTAAAATTTTAGATGGAAATTTACTAATCATAATGAAGTCGTGGGTGGCCACTAAAACCGCACGGCCGGTGGTTGAAATTTGAAGGAGAATTTGAATGATTTCTTCGGATGTGTCGGGGTCTAAATTTCCCGTAGGCTCATCGGCCAGGATGATTTCAGGGTCGTTGAGCAAAGCGCGGGCGATAGCCACACGTTGCTGCTCGCCGCCCGAAAGTTGATGTGGCATTTTATAGGCCTTATCTTCTAACCCTACTTTTGAAAGCACATCTATGATACGCTCATCAATATCGGTTTGATTTTTCCAGCCGGTGGATTTCAAAACAAACTCCAAATTCTGTTGCACATTCCTGTCCGAAAGCAATTTGAAATCTTGAAACACGATGCCTAATTTCCGACGCAAAAACGGAATCTGTTTTTCGGAAATATCATTGAGGTTAAAACCTGCGATTTCCGCTTCGCCTTCCTTCACGGGAAGTTCGGCATAGAGCGTTTGCAGCAGCGAACTCTTGCCGGTGCCCACCTTACCGATGAGATAGACAAATTCACCCGCGTTGATTTCAATATTAACGTCCGACAAAATGAGATTGTCGTTTTGATAAACGTTTAGGTCAGTAGTTTTGATTATAGCCATGATTCTTTCGGTTAATGGTCAAAGGTTAACGGTCAACGGTTAAAGGTTAATGAAATTTCACCTTTCACCTTTTACCCTTTACCTTTCACCTTTGTTCATTAATTCTTCTAAAAAGTAGTTAATAGTTTCAATTTGCCGTTCGAGTTCTTCGATGCGGGCTTCCTGTGCGTCGATTCTGGTTTGCTGGTCTTGGGCGATTTTCCAAAGCACGGGGATAAAGCCGGTGTAATTTAACCCTAATCCGCCTTCGCTATCTATTTCATAAACCAAATGTGGAAAATAGAGTTGCACATCTTGCGCAATAAACCCCCAATTCAACCGTTGCGTCTCATCGGCATTCATCGTGTAAGAGAACGATCGAATGCGATACAAATAATCTTCCATTCCTGAAGATAGGGGTTTAATATTGGATTTGAATTTTCGGTCGGATGTAATGACAGGAGCATTAACAAGTGTTGCGCCTCTCGCAAAGAGAATGCTACCGGAGTTTGATTTATAAGTACCATCACTTTTCACCCCAAGCCAAAGATTGGATTGGTTATCTACATACATATAATGAAAATCGGGAGGGGTTATTGGACTGGAAAGACTTCCGTCAGCTGTTGCCGGTTGCCCAACAACAAACGCGGGAATTGTAGGATTTCCTCCATTTATAGGATAAGCCCCTTCATTATTTGTACCTAAAACAATGGCTCGGTCATAATTGTTTTTAATACCATGCCCGATATTTATTTGGCTGGTGCCAGGTTGTGACACCAGTCCAAGTACCGGAATAGTAACATACTCTCGTTCTGCCGCAGTAATATTTCGACCGATATTAATCCCATATTTTCCTCCACTCGAGATGTCATTTCCGATAGTGATTGATCTTTTAGGATCTGCATCTGCGCCACCCGACCAAAGGTGAATTTCATTTCCGATGGTGATATTCTTCTCGGCAGGAGTGCGTGTTGCTGCTCCATCTATTTTTGGAGTAATCCGATTTCCGATAGCAATGTTTTCTCCAATTTCGTCATTGGCTCCTTCTGATTGAATCTTATTGCTTTCGCCAATAACGATGTTTTTTCCGGTTCCGATTTCCTCATTTCCTGCTCCAATAAAGATAGATGCTGTTGGAACGAGTATCGTACCGGCAGGTCGCCGTGGCTTATTGTTATAACCCAATGCGATATTATCCCCCCCTGCCGGCTGATTGCCTATACCTATCAAGATATTGTTATCAACACTTCCTTCGTCGATATTGTTCCGTCCGATAAGAATCGATATGTTGTCTGTTCTGGAGCTATTGTTTCCATTTTTTAGTTTATTGTCTTCTCCCAAAACCAATGCGTGCGAACTTTGGTCGATTGGGTAGTTGTTATTTCCCAAAACAGATATATCTGAGACATTGCCTGAAAGTTTATTGCCATAGCCATATACGGAGATACTACCCGTTGCAGGAACTGCCGTAAAATTTTCAACGGTATTGCTGCCTCCAATAATAGTTGTTTGCGGAGCATCGCCGGTAACAGAGTTGTTGGAGCCAAACACAGATGAAGATTCCGGCTCAATAGTGTTGGCTATACCTACAATAAAAGAATTCTGATTTAGAGTTTTGTTTTGTATGCCCACATTAAAAGCAAATCTTTTTTCAACACTACTTGCCATACCGATGGCAAAATTACTTGGAGAAGTAGCCCCCCCACCAACAAAAAGGTTTGCTCCAATAGCAAAACTTCCAATATCTTTGGCAATTACATTTCTTCCGATACCAATGGACCATTGACCAATATTCTCTGCTTTCCAAGCATTTTGTGCATTAAGCGAGCCATAAATTAGATAGTCATTATCATTTCGTCCCACTCGAAAAGCATGTTTATTGCCCCACCACATAAGGCCGGCATTGCCTTCTCCTGTTGAGTTAAAATTGGAAGGTGGAGTGCCTGTGTTTAAAGGATCGGTGATTTCGTCTGATGAATGTAATACAAAATCTCCTTTTTCCACATGAAACCTTGCTGTTGTATTTATTACATCAGAATTAGTAGGACTTGCAACAATCACACTGCCCATATTCTTATTGCGAACAATATCGCTTGCACCCGAACCTGTTCGGCTCCAACTGGAGTCTTCTGTTGCACCGCTCGCAGCTTCTTTCCACTTCAAGGCGCCATCACTGTCTAACGAGAGAAACTTGCCGGTGCCGCCTAACGAGTCTTTTGGGAAACTATAATTGCCTATCTTCAATCCAGCATTTCCAACAACAACCCCATCAGCAAGAACAGTGTCGCCAACGGTTAGGTTGTTTGTAACATCGGCAGTGCCCATATCGGCAGTGCCAATTACGGTTAAATCTGCCCCAACGGTTGCATCGTTGTCAACAGTCAAATCAGAGGCATCCACTGTGCCGTTAGCGGTTAAATCTCCGGCTACAACAACTTCGCCGCTGTTTGGTTGTGTGATTATGGAATTATCCAAGCTGTCGCTTCCATAATAATAAGGCACCGTTTTTTCTGCTAAACCGCCAAACTTCAAGCCTGCATCCGTATTGGCCTCTTTCCATTTTAATTCAGTGCCATCCAGCGAGAGAAACATGCCGTTATTGCTACCGGTACTTGTTGTCGGAAAACGATAATTGCCTATCGTCAATGTTTGATTAGTGCCGCTAATAGTAACATTGCCGGTTGTAACATTTCCGGCGTTCACTGTGCCGCTTGTGGAGATCATCCCGGTTGAAGATATGCTGCCGGCCGTCAGATTGCCGTCTATATCGGCATTATTTGCCTCTAAACTTTGGGCGGTTACATTCCCTTCAGCAATCACATTGGCAAGGGTGTGGATGTTGCTTTCTGCCACAACTACTTTGGCAAAAGCGGTATCGGTTATGAGCAATTGGTTTTTAACAACAGCATTGTTGGACACCACCAAAGCCCCTTCAACCAAAACACTGTCCCCCGTGTTATACTGTTTGATGATTGAATTGGCCAATTGTTCATTGGCTTCGTCGTAGAGCGGAATGCGGTGATCGTCTAAATTGTATCCGAGGCTTCCGCCATTTTCGGCATAAAAGGCATACGGCACGCTGAGCAGTTCGGCCGTGCCCATGTTGGTCCATCCGGTGCCGTCGATGTCAAGTTGAATCTTTACCCAATAGTTGCCGAGGCTCCAATCAATGCCTGTAAAATCATCGGAAGAAGTTCCCCGTCCGATGTCGAAATTTATTAAGCCGAATTGGTTGCTTTGCAAGCTGCTGTGGTCTTCGCTATACACGGTATTTCCGGCATTGTTATCATAAAGAATACTGACCTTCACTTTAATATTGTTACTTACAACAATATCGCCGTTAATATCACGCACTACGGCTTGATACTTTATCGCTCTTGGGGCACCTTGAGCAAAGAGGATATGGCCGGATAAAAGAATGGAAAAGAGTAGAAGTAGTTTTTTCATAAGATTAAATCTTTTAGATTTTTATGAGTGTATGTGTTTCAACAAAGTTTCGTTGCGGGTCTGAAATCCGCAGAATATAGGTGGATGGTGTGAGGTTTTGCAACTGGATGAAGAGTTGACCGTTGGCAGCATTTTGGCGTTGGTAAAACAGGCGTCGACCATCCAAGGCAAACAGTTCAAATTCGAGATTTAAGTTTTCGGAAAAATCCCATTTCACCGTGAAATTGGATACAAACGGATTGGGGAACACCGAAAAATGGCGGGTATGGTCTTGGTCTAAACGCGAAAACACGTAGGTGCTTTTTTGGTTCAAAAGGGATTGATGGAACCCTTGTGTGAGTTGCTTCTTTGCGCCTCTAAAGGATTCTACGACAGGCTCCCCGATGGTCCAGTCCACTAAATACTTGGGGGTTTGCGTAGCGTCTGATTTGGCTGTATCCGAACGTCCTGCTATGCCCATAACATAGCGCTCATTCTCATTGAGCTGTCTCGTTTGGGCAGGCAGGCACACTCCAAACAAAATTGCAAAAAGGAGCGCCAAAATAAGTTTAAAAGACGTTTTCAAAAGATTTACGTTTTATATTAACATACAAAGATACAAAAAAAATTAACAATTAACAATTAAAAAAAAATTGAATTTTGAATTTTGGATTTTGAATTATTTTTGGAACTAACGAATATCTAACCATTCTCCTATTTGGTTCCTTGTTGGTTCCTACAATTATCCTACAAACATTCTACAACTATCCTATAAGCGTGCTTCGTTCGAACCTTGTTCACTATTTGTTCGTACATTGTTCGATTGTTCTTCGATCAGTGTTCGAATGCTAATCGAAGAACAATCGAACAAGCACCGAAGAATGTTCGAAGGAAGTACGAATAACTATCGAACAAACGCCCTACAATGGTCTATATATCATAATCAACCAATTAGATGCTTAACTATTCATAATTAACCCTTTAACCACTTAACCCTTTAACCCCATTTTTTTTAATTGTTAATTTTTAATTTTTTTCGTATCTTTGCATCTTATAATTTCTTCAAAATAAAAAATAATGAACGTAAAACAAGACAAATTAACCGGCCTCACATCGCAATTAACCATCGAAGTGGTGGAGCAAGATTATCAAACGCAAGTTAAAAAAGCGCTGAATAGCTATCAGCAAAAAGCCAATATACCCGGATTTAGACCCGGAAAAGTGCCTTTCGGAATGATTCAAAAAATGTATGGCAAAGCGGTGTTGGTGGATGAAGTGAACAAATTGCTGTCGGATACGTTGAACAAACATATCGAAGATAATAAATTAGACGTTTTGGGACAACCTATTCCCACAGATGATAACGACACGATAGATTTCGACCGCTCCAAAGATTTTACGTTCAAATTTGAAATCGCCGTGGCGCCCGAATTTGAATTGGATTTATCCAAAATCAAGGTAACGGATTATAAACTTTCGGTAGGGGATGCGATGGTGCAAAAGTCTATCGACAGCCTGCTCGAACGCTTCAAAGAAGACGACAAGCCGGCCGAATTGAACCAAGAGTTGTTTGATAAAGTGTATGGTAAAGACACTATCAAATCCGAAAAGGAATTGCGTGAACGCATTCGCAAAGATGGCGAAAAAATGTATCAACAACAAGCCGACCGCAAATTCACGCAAGATGCGATTGAAGCCGTTGTGGAAGGCACGAAGTTTGAATTGCCCGATGAGTTTTTGAAACGCTGGTTATTCGTGGCCAATAGCGATAAAAATTTGACGAAAGAGCAAATCGAAACCGATTACGACCGCTATCGCAATATGCTCAAATGGCAGTTGATTGAAGGAAAAATCATCAAATCGCACGACATTAAAGTGAACCGAGATGATGTGAAAGAGTATTACATTACCAACGTTGTTTCGCAATATTTCCCAATTCCGGAAGATGAAGAAGGCCGCAAACGCATCGAGCAATTTGCCGAAACGATGATGCAAAATCATGAAGAAACGAAACAGGTTTACGACATGGTTTATGATATGAAAGTGTCGGATGTGTTGCGTGCAGAACTGAAAGTAACCACTAAAAAAATGGATTTCGACGATTATGTAGAGATGCTGAAAAAAGAGCACGACAAAGATAAAGCGGCCGAAGAAAAAGAAGAAAAGAAATCCAAATCGAAGAAACAAGACGACGAAAAAAGCACGGATTTATTTGGCGAAGAAGCGCCCGTTGTCGAAAAGAAAACCAGAAAACCACGTGCCAAAAAAACAGAAGAATAATGAACCAAAGTCAAGAATTTCGCAAGTATGCCGTGAAACATGCGGGCATCAGCAGCATGGCGCTGCACCGTTTTGAATCCATTTCAAACGATTATATTTCGCCAACTATTATTGAGGAGCGTGTGCTGAATGTGGCGCAGATGGATGTGTTTTCGCGCTTGATGATGGAGCGCATCATCTTTTTGGGCGTTCCGATTTATGATGATGTGGCCAATATTATTCAAGCTCAGTTGTTGTTTTTGCAGTCGACAGATGCCAACCGCGATATTAAGATTTATATCAATTCGCCCGGTGGCGCTGTTCATTCGGGATTGGGAATTTACGATACGATGCAAATTATTTCGCCGCAAATCGAAACGATTTGCACGGGTATGGCGGCATCAATGGCATCGGTGTTGCTGTGCGCAGGAGCAGCAGGCAAACGCTCGGCGTTGAAACATTCGCGCGTGATGATTCATCAACCGCTTGGCGGCGCACAAGGTCAGGCTTCGGATATGGAAATCACGATACGAGAAATCCAAAAATCCAAGAAGGAATTGTACGAAATCATTGCTCAACATTCCGGCCAACCGTATGAGAAAATTCTCGCCGACGGCGACCGCGACTTTTGGATGAATGCCGAAGAAGCTAAGGCTTATGGAATGATTGATGAGGTGGTTGTGAAAAAATAAACGCCCATTAAAATTTCCATCGCAATTGAAGTTTAAATTCGGCACGATCCCGACCTTCAATTTCATCTAATCCACTGCCAACAGAATTTCTGTTGGCAGTATTTGTATTCGCATATTTCAACCAAAAAGTGATGTTTCGAGACGGTTTATATTGTAACAAAATAAAAAACCGACTGCCTTTGTAGTAATAACTTTGAGATGTGTAGCCATACAGCACATCGTTTTCATAAACATAGATGCGCATATCGTAATTATCCGTATTGTACACAGCATAGCGAAACACCATTGATAACGGACTTTTTCGGAATTTATACTGCACGTCTTGATAGATTAGAAATCCGTTTTGCCGATTAGAAAAGCCATACTCCAACCGATGTTTCAACTTCAAATAGTCGGACACTTGATGATCGAAATGCACACGCAAACTCTGTTTGGAAAACAAGCCTAAATCATCCAAGAAGTCTGTGTTTGTAATCAAATTTTGTTTGGTCTTGTAGCGGTAATGTGCATATCCAGAAAGTCGTGAATGAGGTGTGTAAACTAATTTGAGTTGGTATTCTTGTCCAAATAGCGGTTCATCGGCCGAATAGGAAAGCCAAGGAAATTCAAAAATATCAGACATCACGGATATATTCCATGATTTGGCCAACTCCGCAAACAACGATAGATTGAGGCCTTTTTCATTGGCCGTTGCACTATTTTCGGATAATCCTTGCGCAAAGAAGTTTTGGTAATGTCGGTCATAATAGCGTGCGGATACATTTGCAGAGAGACGTTGATTGAGCAAAAACCGTGAGCCTGCAAGCATTGCTTTTCCTCCGTTTTGCGACACTGCAAATTCGCCGTAATAGCGGGAGATACGACCCATGCCTTCAAAATCTAAACTCATGTTGATATTGGATTTTGGCGGAATGGTAAATTGGTTATCTGGTCGGATTTGTGGCCGGTAATCAATATTTAAACGGTTATAATGCGCTGTTGCACCTATTCGGAATTTTGACCAATGGCGGTCGATATGCGTTCCAAACAAGGTTTGTTTGGCCGTATTCTTTTTCTCTAATTCGCCTAATGTGCGATGATAGCCTGTTTCCACAATCGCTGAAATCTGCGAGGGACGTCCGTTTTCATCATGCGCCGAAACGGTGGCATCCAAGTTTCGATGTGAGGCAAATGCGGAAACATCCCAATTGCCCAATTTGATTGTGCTTGCCACACCTTGAAGATAGCCGTATTCTGCTGCTGACCCGTATGGCTTTACGCCTTGTCCACGCTTTTTTATCGAACTGCCGTCCACCGATTTTCCGAACGAAAAACCACTCCATAAACACAAGCCTTGTCCGAATTGCAAGCGGTAATTACCGATTACTAAACTCTTTAAACGGCCAACATCCGAAAGTGCTGCATATCCCGAATAAAAAGGAAATCCACGCTTTTGAGAGCCTCTGAAAAACTCCTCGCCAAAATCTTTATCGGCCACAAAACCGATTCGGAGTTTATTTATCGCATTGAATTGATAACGCATCCAAAGCACATCGGGCGAGCCTAAATACCACGCATTGAGTTTGGTTGAATCACGCACAATATCGTTTGAAAAACCTTGCTTATCCGTCAATCCACGCGTATAGCGCAGCATTAAATCCGACTTTCCAAACCGCCGAATATTCGCCCATGTCAGCCGGTTGACTTCAATGTTTTGAAGTGAGATATAGGGTTGCAACAAAGCAATGACTTGCGGCGAAAATCCCGGCACATACTGCAATTCGGAAACATCTATCAAATGCCCGTAGTCTAAACGATATTGCAAAAAAGCAGCAATCTGAAAATCATTTAAAAGGCCTAAACTCTCAAATTGCTCAACGGTAGCCGTATTGAGATTGAGCGGACGATAGCGGTAAATATCCAAATGTTCGGTAAGTTCAGAAACATCGGCAGTTTCGTCGAGTTCTACGGTTTGCAGAATCGTTTCAACCGTGTTGTCAAAAATATCTACGGTATCGCCATTTGCAAGCAACGAAAGTCCCAAAAATAAACTTTTAAAAATCATGTTTGGATCAGTTTTGAGGATTGTTGAATTGATAACTTAAATTGATGGTTGTGGAATAACCGATAATCGACCGGTATTGAGTTTGAAGTCGACACGTTGTGCGAGAAAAGACGTATTGAAGTCCAAACCCGCAATCGCCTGTTGCACCCACCGTTCCGAAAACAACCAATGCGGAAACAGGTGCATAACAGACTTGCAAACTGACTTCGGTTTTATAAGGCAATGCTTGTTTTATCTGTATTGATGTTTGGCATTGTTTGGAAAAAACATAATTCAAACTCATTCGTAAGAAATTGGGTAAAGGCGCATCATCTCTCGTGTTTGGCGATGTTCGAAACAGAATGTCAAGCTCCGAATCCCAATACAAATCCGAACTTAATTTTGCAAAACTTGTTGCATTTACACGCATCGAAAACTGCGAATCATATCGTTTGCCAAACGTTTCAAATTTAGGAACAACTTGCAAACCCAGTGCCCAGCGTGGCGTTACGACCTTCGACAAGCCGATAGAGAAATCATGCTCGCGATACGATAAATAGCCATACGTTTGATACATTCCCGACCAAACGCCTGTTTTCAGCGGATAAGCGCCAAAAAATTTCAGTACGTTTAGTTCTTTCACAAAACGGTTGTTGAGTTGAAAACCCACGCATGGTGCTGTTAAATAGGCCATGCGGGCAGATTGCGAAGTCTGGTCAAAAACTGTCGGGTAACCAACCATCGCAAGTTCCTGCGCCTGCGATACCAAAGTTAGGATTCCAAGAAAAATCAAAGAAGTGAATTTTTTCATAGTTTACATTTTTAGGTTTAATACCTATATAACGCTCAACTATGGATTTTCGTATATGATTTTCCTTAAAAAGTGTTAAAATGTTAGTAAATGGCCAGTTTTGTTGATAACTTTTGCCGTTTTGGGGATTTGTTAGAGTTGCTGCTCCAAGATCTCCCGGATCTTCTCCATGCCGTAGCGATAACGCCCCATAACTGTGTTGATAGGGATTTGTAACAATCCGGCTATTTCTTTAAATGTTTTATCTTGGTAGTATTTCAGTTTGATAACAATAGCCTGCTCTGGCGAAAGTTGATTAATATGATACAAAATATTCGGTGTTTGGGCAAATGTGTCCTCTGCAGCGACGGCAAGGCTTTCATCTCCGTATTCGTCCATCTCATCGCATGTAAGATAGCGAGCAAGAGTCCGCTTTTTCGACCGGAAAAAACTGTTAACTTCATTCTTGATAATGCTATTGGCCCAATGCGAAAACTT
>JAITVC010000010.1 GCA_031286005.1 Bacteroidales bacterium | reverse complement strand
GACATTTGAACTGCGTTTGAATTTGCAGTATTTGCCTCTTTATTTTTAGGATCCGGGAAACGTTTTTTGTTTACCAAATAAATGCAAACCGATATCAACATCGCAAATACAGCAAAGCCAAAAGCGTAGTGGAATCCGGTTGTAAATACATCCAAATAGTTAGTTGCAAACGTTGAAAATTCTTCAACAGGAACAACGGCTCCGGATGCTTGTTCGGCCAATTCCGCAAATTTCACAGACGCTTCGCCTGTCAACGTTCCGTTTAATTGTTGATGACAAAGTGCAGGAAGTCCGGCATCATAAGAGAACCCATTTTTATTAAGCCACCAACTGCGAACAGCAGGCGCAATAAAGGGAGCGAAAAAAGCCCCAATATTGATGAACATATAGAACAAAGAAAAGCCCGAATCGCGCATTTTGCTGTATTGTTCGTTGTCGTACATTTGACCAACCAACGCTTGTAAATTTCCTTTGAAAAGACCATTACCAAAGGCAATCATAAACAGAGCCAAACAGGTAAACGATAAAAACAGAGTCATGTTAGGCACCGGTGTTGGCGTAGGAATCGTCAACAATAAATAACCGCCGGCCATAACAAAAAGACCCGTCAAAATTGTGCCTTTATAATTACGAGTTTTGTCTGCAATCAAACCGCCGGCTAATGCCAAAACATAGATTAGCGCGTAGAAAACAGAGTAAATAAGACCTGCATTAGTTCCGGTCAAACCAAATTTGGCTTGCAGGAATAATACTAAAATCGCCATCATGGTATAAAACCCGAAGCGTTCGCCCATGTTCGCAAGTGCTGCGGCAACAAGGCCTTTTGGATGATTTTTAATCATAAATTAATTAATTTTTTTGGTTCGTATTTTTATTTTATTGGTTTATTGTCCTAACGCTTTCTCGAGCATAGCGTCTAATTCTTTCGGATCGCCACCCACAATGGTGCCCACGATTTTGCCTTCCGGATCAATCAGCATTTTGGTAGGAAATGCTCGCACATTATAGAGTTTGGCCACATCTTCGTCTTTGTATTTATCAAACAAATTGCAGTGAATGAAGTCTAATTTATCTTTTTCGATGGCTTCTTTCCATTTATCTTTGTTTTTGTCGGATGCAAAACCAACGGCTTGGAATTTGTCGCCTTGATATTTGTTGATCAATTCCATCAAATGCGGATGCGAACGGCGACAAGGTCCGCACCACGAACCCCAAAAGCACATCAAGACATATTTGCCTTTGAATTGTTTGAGCGTAACGGTTTTTCCGTTGATGTCTTTTTGTGTGAAAGCCGGTGCCACTGCGCCCGGTGCCGTTTTTTTAGCCATTTCCAAATAGTCGAAAATTTGTTTTCCGAACGGCGAATTTTTAACGTCTTCGCTCAATCCGGAGTAAAACGCATCAACTTCAACAGCCGATTTTCCGAGCAAATTCATGCTATATAAATGCGCAGCAAACATTGAAGTTTTGTTAGCTTCGATAAATTCTTTTTCAACATTGCCATAAATTTTCGCGATGGAATCAAACTTTGCTCTAATGAGGACAAGAATGTCTTTACCTAACAAATCACTGTGATTTTCCATCATTTTATACAACGCGCCAAGGTCGTAAAAATTAGTTTTGTTGGCTTCGCGAAGTTTGGTAACATCGGCAAACAGCGGACTGCCTTGCGCTTTCACGGCATACAAATCCATCACATCGCCTTCCAACACAATCGGCGTTCCGTTTTGGATAAAAAATCCGGTGTTGCCAAGCGGACCGCCCACTTTGTCGCCCTTATACACTAAATCTGCCCAAACCAAATTCGGCAGTTTGTAGGTTTTTTTGAACGAAATCACATCGTTTTTGGCGATGATCGTGTCCGTAATCCGAGCGCCTTCATTGACATAATGTAGCGTAAACATATCGTTTCCGGAGCCGATGATTTTTCCGGAAATTTCAATCGTTTCTTGTGCGAAAATATTGCTAAACAAGGCCGTTAATGCAAAAATAAATGCAAGTTTTTTCATAGAGTTTGAGTTATAATTTTGAGCAAAGATACAAAAAGTTTTTTGATTTAACAAAAAATTTACCAAAAATTTCGTATCTTTGCAAAAAAATTGCAATTTTCTATGAACTTTATCCAAGAATTGAAATGGCGTGGCATGATTCAAGATATGATGCCCGGAACAGAAGAACAAACGTTGAAAGAACTAACGACGGCGTATGTTGGAATTGATCCAACCGCGGATTCCTTGCACATCGGGCATTTGGTGGGTGTGATGATGCTCAAACATTTTCAAAATTGCGGGCACAAACCGCTGGCTTTGGTGGGTGGTGCAACAGGTATGATTGGCGACCCTTCCGGGAAATCTACGGAGCGTAATTTGTTGGATGAAACTACGTTGCGACATAATCAAGAGTGTATAAAAAATCAATTGCGCAAGTTTTTGGATTTTGATAGCAATGCGCCGAATGCTGCGGAAATGGTCAATAATTACGATTGGATGAAGGATTTCACGTT
>JAITVC010000006.1 GCA_031286005.1 Bacteroidales bacterium | reverse complement strand
GCGCTATGGCGTGCTCGACAATGGGATGGTGTATTACATCAAGTACAACAACCATATAGCAAAACGGGCGCATTTTGAGATATTCCACTCTGTGGGCGCACTTCAAGAGGAAGATAACCAAAACGGTTTGGCTCACTTTTTGGAGCATTTGGCGTTCAATGGGCTGGAGCACTTTCCGAACAAATCCATGCTCGAATACATGGAAACCATCGGTGTGAAATTCGGTGCTAATGTGAATGCCGCAACGGCAACCTATTACACACGTTACTTGCTGAAAGACGTGCCGATGTTGCGTCAAGGCATTATCGACACGTGCTTGTTGGTGCTCTACGATTGGTCGGGTTCGATTTTGGCCGAACAGGAAGAAATTGATGCCGAACGTGGCGTGATTCAAGAAGAATGGCGTTCGCGCGGGGGGCTGCAACTTCGTGTTCAAGAAGTGTTGTTGCCTACGGTCTATAACTTTTCAAAACACGCCAAACGCAATGTGATTGGTGATATGGACATCATCCAAAATTTTGAACGCAACGCATTGCTGGATTTTTATCACACGTGGTATCGCCCCGATTTGCAGGCTGTGGCTGTTGTCGGCGATTTTGACATCGACAAAATGGAAAAAGATGTGATTGCGCTTTTCTCAAAATTGAAAAAAGTTGAAAATGGTCGTGCTGTGGAGCAATACAGTATTCCGGATAACAAAGATCTGCTGTATGTTACGTATAGCGATCCGGAAGCCACCGTTTCGAACTTTGAAGTGATGTACAAACATCCGGCGAAAGCCAAAGCCGACCGAAAACTTGGAACGATTTTCACCGAACAATATTACAATTCATTAGTGATAAGTATGATGAACAACCGCTTGGGCGAAATCATTCAAAATGGCAGTTATCCGGTTAGCGGCATTGGCTATAACTATGGTCCTTTGGCTGGCGACCGTGATATATTTTCGTTCGGTGCACAATTCCGTAGTGGCGCCGAAAATATCAATCCGGGGATTGATATGGCGTTGAAAGAAAGCGAGCGTTTCCGACGTTTTGGGTTTACCAAGCAAGAAGTGGAACGTGCCAAAGCCAAAGCGCTTACCAACGTGGAGCGTTTTTATGCCGACCGCGACAAGCGCGACAACGGCAAATATATCAACAGTTATTTCGACCATTTTATCCATGGCAATCCCTATATGGATATGGAAACCTATCGCAAAGTTCAAACGCAAATTATCGAAGACTTCACGCTGGAGGAAGCCAATCGCAGAGTGAAAAGTTTCTTTACGCCCGATAATCAAGTGGTGGATATGGTAACGTTGTCGGCCGAAGCCGATAGCATTCCTACCAAAAGTACGATTGACAAGAAATTGAAAGGTATGGCTTCGTTGGATGTTGAACCCTATACTGAAAAAGAATTGCCTACAACGTTGATGAGCAAAGAACCAACACCGGGCAAGATCGTTTCGGAAAAGAAAACCGTGATGGGCGCCACCGAATGGACACTGTCGAACGGCGCAAAAGTGTATATGATTCCTACCGATAATAGCGAAAATGAATTGTTGATGGAAATCTTTGCACCGGGTGGAAATTCATCGGCGAGCGATGAGAAATATTCATCAGCACGAATGGTTTCGTCGGCCTTATCGGGAGTTAGTAAGTTTAGTGCAACGGATCTTTCGAAATTCTTGGCCGGAAAATTTGTGAGTGTAACGCCGCTCGTGGGCGAATGGTTTCAAACAATCGGTTGTGCCACTAATGAAACCGATTTGGAAACAACGTTGCAACTCGTTCATCTCTATTTTACTGAACCTCGTTTTGATGAAGAAAACTATAATCGCGATCTTAAACAAATTAGAGAAAACATCATTTCGAGAAAAAACATGCCGTTCAGTTCGTTTCAAGATAGTGCGGTCTTACTTCGTTGGAACAACCATCCTCGTGCGATTAATATGATTATGAATTTGGACGATTTAGAAAAGGCGAAATTTGAGGATACCAAAGAAATTTATACTCGTCTGTTTGGCAATCCGCAAGATTTTAATTTTCTTTTTGTGGGTGCGATGGATACTGCACAAATGCGTCCGTTGGTCGAAAAATATATCGGTAGTTTGAAAGGCCCTGCTGCTCCAAGCAAATGGGTAGATCGCGGCAAAAGAGGTCCGAAAGGCATTCGCACATCGGAGTTCAAACGGGCAATGGAAACACCACTTTCCTCTGTATTTATTGAATATACCAAAGAAGTAGACTATGACCAAAAGAAAGCTTTTACGATGACGATGCTTCAACAAGTGTTGGAAATTCGCTACACTAAATTGATTCGTGAGGAAAAAAGCGGCGTGTATTCCGTAGATGTTGAAGCTTCTATGAAAAGAATGCCGGTGGGCGCATTGAGCGCTGTGGTAACATTCCAAACCAATCCGGAACTTTTGGATTCGCTTACGCCGATTGTGCACCAAGAACTGCAACGACTCGTGAAAGAAGGTATCGATGAGGTCGATTTCCAAAAAGGCAAGGAATATATGCTTAAACAATATGATCAAAGCATAAAGAGCAATTTCTTTTGGAGTTTTGCTTTTCGCGACTACATTCTATATGGCAACGATCGAACAGAAGGACCGGAGATTGTGAAAAATTTAACTCCCGAAGATTTGCGTGTTTTACTGAAAGAACTTTTGGAAGCAAATAATATATTAACAGTCATCATGCGACCCGAATAAGAGACTCCTCCACTCCGCTTCGCTCCGGTCGGAATGACGACACCTGTCATGTCAAGCGCGCGTAGCGAAGTCGAGACATCCCATAATATATAACTTAAAACTATATAAATAATGAATACTTATAAAAAACTTACAATTTTAATCGTTGCATGCTTATTTTTTGCTTGCAATCGGAATTCTTACACTATAACAGGAACTATCGCTGAATCCTTGTATGAAGGCAAACCGGTGATGTTGGGCAAGCAAGTCGATAACCAATTTATTTGGATGGATACGGTTATAATTACGGACGGTAAATATCAATTCAAAGGAGAAGTAGAAGAACCGGTTTCCGCTGCTATCATCATTAATTATGCGGGACGTATGGACGGGATTCCGGTGAGTTTAATTCTTGAGAACGCCAAAATCAAAATAACAACGGATGCGCAAAGAAAAAGCAAGGTTGAAGGCACAGAACAAAATGAAATTCTTCACGCCTTTCTGGACGCGGAAAGCGAGTTGAAACAACAGAAAAATACTGAAGGTTTGCAAGCGCTCGTTTTGGAATTTGTAAAAACTAACATCAACAACGTTGCCGGTTTGAGTCAAGCGCATAAAGTATCCGATTTTTCGCTCGAACAGTTAAAAGAAGCGGTTTCCGGCGCTACCGAAGAAACACTGAAGAACCCAATTGTGGCTAAACTTATTGCCCGCATTCAAGGGTTTGAAAGTACGGCTATCGGGCAACGCTTCGCCGATTTTCAAATGCGCACTCCGGATGGAAAAGACGTTGCTCTTTCTGATTATGCCGGCAAAGGAACCTATGTGCTGGTTGATTTTTGGGCTTCATGGTGCGGCCCATGCCGCAGGGAAATACCTAACTTAATTCAAGCATACAAAAAGTACAAAGATAAAGGTTTTGAAATCGTGGGTGTTTCGTTTGATGCCGATGAGAAATCGTGGTTTAACGGTCTCAACGATTTTAATATGCCATGGCCTCAAATGTCCGACTTAAAAGCGTTTGACAGCGATGCTGTTAACCTTTACACCATTTCGGGCATCCCGCATACGGTATTACTCGACAAAGACGGCATCATCATTGCCAAAGACCTTCGAGGCGAAGCATTGGAAGAGAAATTAAAGGAGATTCTTTAATATTTTGAGTTGGTTTGTTGCAAAAAGCCGCTTCCGAACAACTATTTTTTGTTAAAAAGTGTTGAATTAATCCCGCCGCCCCAAATAAATCGAGATATAATACAACAACGTAGCCAACGAACTCAACGCCGCAATCACGTAAGTATAGGCTGCCGTGCGCAAGGCCGATTCGGCTTTGGAGTGATTGAACGGGTCGGTGATGTTATTGGCTGAAAGCCATACCAAAGCTCGTTTACTGGCGTTGATTTCTACGGGAAGTGTGATGAAGCTAAACACGGTCGTCATAGCAAACAAAATAATTCCGGCAAGCAACAAAGGCGGAAAAGTCTGCACCAATAAAATACCCGCCAACAGCACCCACTGCATCCACCGCGAAGCGAAACTAACCACCGGCACAAGATTAGAGCGCATACTCAACCACATATAAGCCTCCGCATGTTGCACCGCATGTCCGCATTCGTGGGCAGCCACAGCGGCTGCAGCCACACTGTTGCCATAATATACAGGCTTGCTCAGGTTAACGGTCTTAGTAAGAGGATTGTAATGGTCAGTCAGCTTACCTTCTATGCAGGTAACTTCCACATCTCGAACGTCCGACTCTCTCAACATCTTTTCGGCCACATCTTTTCCGGTCAAGCCGTAATTGATAGGGATTTTAGAGTATTTTTCAAACTTTGATTTCAAGGATTGGCTCACAATCCAACTGGCGAGAATCGTTCCGCCAAAGATAATCCAAATGATAGGCATAATATTTCGTGTTATTTTATTATTTCTTGAACTGTTTCCACCGTCGGCACATCTCGCCAGGCCCATTTGTCAACCACAACGCCGTCTTTCAGCAAAATCAATCCCGGATTGGAGCGCACAATGGCTTTGATGGATTTATCATCGGAATAGTACATGTCCAAATCCTCTCTGCCCACTTTTTGCTTGAATTGGTCTATCTGTTCGGTTGTTGCATTCAAATCGAACAAAAACACAAATTCAAAACCCTTTTGTCTGGCCAAATCTTGCAGGGCAAAAATCTTAGGCATGTTTCTTTTCCGTGCTTTCTTTATATCATACATGGCCACGATAAACGAATAATCCGGATTGCCGGCCACCATATCGGTGATTTCTTGCCCTTCTCCACCGCTCTGGTCGAAGATAGGAATCATCAAGTTCTTCGGATTCGGGTCGTTGATAATGCTATTCACAAACTCCCAATTAGTAGTTACATCGGCAGGCAAACTTTTTGAATCAAAGGTTTGAACCTCTTGAGTAGTCTTGTTTTTGTACTCAAAGGAGTAGGTTATCGGTTCTGTCTTTGGAGGGTTCAACTTAACACCCACTTTCCAATCCAAAAAGTCGATAACCGGCAAATGGCGCAAGGTTCCGATTTCAAAGCCCACAAACAATATCGCCACAGAGGCTATAATAATCACTTCATTTTTCAAGCTAAACGTATTGCGAATACGATAGCGGCCAAAGAACAATATCGCCAGAAAAGTGTCAATGACAATGTTTTTATAAAACGTTTGCCAATTGCTCAGTTTAACCGCTTCTCCAAAGCATCCGCAATCAGGAACGAGATTGTAAATCGCATCAAAAAAGGTGGTAATCGTAAAGAATATCATCAGCAACACCGCCCCCCACGAAGCCAACGGAATGCGAATATTCAAAATCAAGGCAGCCCCAACCACAAATTCCGCTGCAATCATAATCACCGCAAGTGGCAGAGCAAACGGATTAGCCCACGTGGTACCGTAGGCCATAAAATAATCCTGCATTTGATATTGCGTGCCAAGCGGGTCAACACCCTTCACAAAGCCCGAAAAGATAAACAACATCCCAACCAGCGTGCGGGCAATAACGATAAGCGGTCTGCTAAATTTGTTGCGATAAACAACAGTTACCCCAAACACAAGGCACAAAGCGATCAAAAACGTAAGGTCAAACTCCTTCGCCTCCACAAGCAGCCCCCCCAACACAATGTTCAGAGCAAGCAAAATAGTCGGAATTACGGTGTAAATTAAAGTCTTTTTCATAATTGTTTGTTTTGTATTAAAGCAAATACCGCATAGTTAATCATATCAAAATAGTTGGCATCCACCCCTTCCGAAACCTCGGTTTGTCCGCCGTTATCTTCTATCTGCTTAATGCGGAAAATCTTTTGCAGAATAATATCCACAAACGAGCATTGCCGCATATCGCGCCACGCCTCGCCATAGTCGTGGTTCTTTTTCATCATCAAATCGTGAGCTTCTTGGGCATATTTATCATAAAATTCGAGAGCCTTTTCAAGCGATAAGTCTGGCTTAATTGTGTCGCTCAGTTCCAACTGAACCAGCGCCATAATCGAATAATTGACAATAGCAATAAATTCGCCGTAAATATCTTCTTCCACATGCTGAATACCGGCCATCTGAATACTCCGGATGCGATTGGCCTTAATAAAGATTTGATCCGTCATCGATGCCGTGCGCAAGATGCGCCAAGCACTGCCATAATCGCCCATCTTCTTCTTGAAAAGAGTGCGACATTCGGCTATAACGGCCTGATATTCTAAACTTGTGTCCATTTCGTTAGCCTCTAAGATTTTGCCAATGCTCTTTGGGAAGTTTGGCGCCCATCACCTGCACCACCTCACTTGCCAGCTTGGCGCCCAGCTCGCCGCAAGATTTCAAGTCCTTTCCACTCATCAAGCTATACAAAAAGCCAGCTGCATAAACATCCCCTGCGCCGTTGGTATCAATCACGTTGAGGCCTTGCGGAACGCCAATGCGCTCCATTTGCGCTTTGTTTTGAACCAACGAGCCGTATTTGCCAATCTTTACAATGGCATGGTCTACGTGTTGTGCCAATATGGCCAACGCCTCTTCGGGAGATTTACCGCAAAATGCCTTAGCCTCCTCCTCATTGGCAAAAATAATATCCACGTAGTTTTCGATCATTTCGGTCAAAAACTCCCGACTTTCTTCCACCACATTATAGCTTGCCAAATCCAGAGAAATCTTACAACCGGCCTCTTTGGCCAATCGAATACCCGTGCGGATAAGGTCGTAATTTTGTACCAAATACCCTTCGATATGGAAATAGTCGTAGCCTGCAAACAATTGTGGCGACAACTGACCCGCCGACATCTCTATAGCCGAACCCAAATACGTGGCAAACGTGCGTTCGGAATCGGGACTCATCAACGTGATGGCCGTGCCCGTGCCCACAGTGCCTTTAAACAGTTGAGGTTTGATGCCATGCTCAAGCATATCATTCTCAAAGAACTCGCCATACTTATCCTTACCCACGCAGCCCACAAACGAAGCATCACCACCCAAGTTGGCAATACCGTTCATCACATTGGCCGTAGAGCCGCCCGAAGCCAACACTTGCGGATAGTCTTGGAAATAGTTCAAGATTTCCTGCGCACGGTCGTAATCGATCAACTGCATACTTCCTTTCGGAAGATTAAACTGTTCAAGTTGCTTATCATCATCCAACTGAATAATGATGTCCACCAAGGCATTGCCTAAACCAAGAATCTTTTTTGAAGTTACAGACATTGAAGAAATTTTTGAAATTACTTGTTCAATTGAGAATTATGCTGCGCCTGTAGCTATAGGCGTGAGCAATATTCTCCATTCTCAATTTTCCATTCTCAATTGTAATTATTCCGCAGGCGCAGCCTCTTCTGCCGGAGCAGGCACTGCCGTAGGCATAGTAGGCAATTGCGGCATAGCCGTTTCGTCAACCGTGATTTCGGTTGAAATACCGCTTCCGGTCGTTGTTCCGCGAGGAATTGAAAACGCCGAAATAATGCTCAACGAGCACAAGGCAATAGCCAACGTCCAAGTAGCTCTTTCGAGGAAATCCGCTGTTTTACGAGCACCCATAATTTGGTTTCCGGCTCCGCCAAACGTTTGCGAAAGTCCGCCGCCTTTAGGATTTTGAACAAGTACAATGACAGCCAAAAGCAGGCAGCATAAGAAAATTAGAACAGAAAGTGTGATGTAAAGTCCCATTATTTTTTGATTTTTGATGTTTGATTTTTATGTTTAGATTTTGTTTTTTTAGAATTAATTGGTTTGCTGAGTTTAGCGAAATAGTCGGCCTTTTCGGGAAATTTCTTACTCAATGTTTTATACACTTCGAGCGCTTTGTCGGGTGCCCCTTGGGCGATATAAAGCGTGGCTAAAGTTTCGCTCACCAGCTCGTAGTCGTCGCGCAAACTGTGTTCCTCTTTCACTTTCCACTGAGACCAACTCTTTTGATTGGCCTCGTCCGGTTTAGAAACGGTCGGATTGGTGGCAATAACATGGTCGATTAAGGCTTGCGCCGAACGCATCCGTTTGGGCATTTCCGAAAAATCCACCTCAACCATTTCCGTCTGACGGATTTCCAACAACCGTTCGTTCACTTTGGCCACAGCCTCTTGCCGAAGTTGTTCAAGCAAAATATCGTCGGCCGTTGCTGTTACCGGTAATTTAACACGTGTTACAGGCGGACGGTCAACTTGCTCAAACAGTTCTGAAATGGTTTTATTTCGGAAGTTAAGCGGTAGACTCGAACTTTTCTGAACACTCTCACTATGTTTTGCAAGGTCTAACGGTTTAGATTGACGGCTATGTTCTGCCGATTTGCTCTTTTTCGATGGTTGAACTTGGCCGAATTCCTTTGCTAAAAGACGTTCGATGCTTTGCACATTTTCCTTCAAACGCTCACGGTTGTGCACACAAATAGCCGTATATGGCAATCGCACATCAAACGTATCCTCTCCCAAACGTTTCAAATTCAGCAGATACAAGATTTGCGCCGTTTGACAATACGGATAGTCCTCGATCAAGTTTTTCAACTCAATCAAGCTATCCACACTCATTTGTGTGTAATCCGACAATATCTGTTGCAAAAGTTTCTGTGTCATTATTGAGATGCAAAGATACGAAAAAATTTAGAAATAGTGAACAATGATTAACGAAAAGTGATTAATAATTTCATTTTTACACTCCCGTGTATCAAGTAGTCGCTTCGACGGAGCTTAGCCTCACCACAGTTCCCGCCTTTCCCGCCAATAATTCGTTGTGTGTAACCAAAATGCAAATACGCTCATGTTTCTCACGTTCCAAAAGTTCCCACACAAATCGTGTAGCCGTCTGATCCATATTGTTGGTAGGTTCGTCGAGAAGTAAAATTTTAGGATTGCCAAACAAGGCACGGTACAACCCCACCAACTGACGCTGTCCGCCCGAAAGATTTACACCGTCTTCCCCAACTCTGGTTAACGCACCCAACGGCAGATTGCCAAAATACGTCTGAATATCCAACTGCATACAAAAAGCCAAACAGCGATCTAAAGTTTCTTTATCATTAGTTAAGCAAATATTTTCCAACAAGGTAGCATTAAACAATTTGATATGTTGAGGCATGATTCCAACCATACGTCGCCAATCGTGCAAGGGAACAGCGTTCCAAGGTTTCCCATCAATCGTTAACACGCCCGATTCCGGCTCATAAAAACGAGAAATCAAGTGCAACAACGTACTTTTTCCCGAACCAATCTCGCCTAAAATAGCTGTAAGTTGGCCTCTTTTCGCTTCAAAACTAATGTTGTTGAGCAACAACGGCCGGCCGGGAAACCGAAAACAAATGTCTTTGACGTCAAGCGTATCCACATGTTCCGCAACCTGTCCCAAAGCAGCGTCGGCAGGCTCTCGGTCTAAACTCACAAATTCATACAGCCGGTCATAAGCCACTTTGGCCTCTTGTAGGGTGATATATGCACCCGAAAGTGATGCCGACGACGAAATAACCGACCCCGCAAGCGATAAAATAGCCACCAATGCCCCCAAACTCAATTGGTCGTTCAGTACTGCCAACGAACTAAAAGCAATAACTCCAATAGTAGCCACAGTACCGATGTTCTGAACGTTTAATCCGACTTTATTTCCCAAAAGCGTTAAATCATATGCCGATGTCTGAAATGCAGCATATATGTCTTTGGTGTAGCGTGTAAAAAATTCCTCTTTGTTATGGCCTTTAATCACGTCTGCACCCTGCACCGTATCAAAAAAATTACTTTCCGCTCCGGCGTAAGAAATCATAACGTTGCGCTGTCCGTCTATAATCTTTTTACTATATATCCCAAAAACCAAAGCAAATAATACGCCTCCGCAAAGTGCAGTGGCTCCGGCCATCCACCAATAGCCAAACAGCAACACCGTGCATACAATAACGGTTAAAATATCTATCAACAGCGTTCCCGCCACATAGTTGATGGTGCGTTGAATGCGTGCAGCATCGTTGAGCCTTGCCGTGATTTCGCCCGTTTTTAGGCTGTCAAAAAACGATTTAGGTAAATACAAGATTTGATTGTAAAAACTGCCGACAATCCGGTTGGCAAAGTCCCGACTTTGGCGAGCCACCAAAATAGTGCGAACGTATGAAAGCAGATTTTTAGCCGATAATAGCAACGCCAAGAAGATAATACCTATCCATAATTCTTGATGTTCTTTGGCTGGAAGAATTTGGTCAATCAATTTTTGAGAGAAAATAGCCAACGAAATTCCGGCCACCGACACCGCCAAGCCCAAAACAGCTGCTACGGAAAGTATCGACATATCGGGCGTAAGCAACTCCTTTAACCAAGCCTTTTTGCGCTTGCTCGTGTCGTCATCCGTGCGAAATTGCTCTCCGCGTTGCACCAACAAAAGTTTGTGGCTTTTCCACAAGGCCAACACCTCTTGTTCGCTCATCGTAGTCATGGCTTGGGCAGGGTCGCCAATCACAAAAGCACCGTTTCGGTAGCCAAAACAAACCACATAATGCTCCAAGCCATCCGGCAAAGAAAAGTGTAAAATAGCCAGGTGTTCTAATGATTTCAGGTCGTCAATCCCCGCCTCAAAACCTTCTGCTTTTAACCCTATGGCGTTGGCAGCCTGATACAAGCCCAACAATGTAGTCCCGGTTACAGACGTCCCACTCGTAGATATTAATTTCTCTTGCGGAATATGACCGCCATAATACTTGGCAATCATAGCCAAGCAAGCAATACCGCAAGAAGCCTGCCCATGTTGGCGAACAAAGTATTTATCGTAGGTAGCAAGCATTAGTTTGAAATGTATTTTAGGATTGCTTCTATTTTAATTTCACCGCTATGTTTGAACAATAATTGCTTGTCCGCATCATATAAAAACACCGACGGAACAGGCGGAGTGCCATACAAACCCGCTACTTTAAGGTAATCGTCTACCAACAAATGCAAATTGTCGAATTGAGCTAATTGATGATGGGTATAAAACTCAAATGCTTGCTCTTTTTCGGCATGGGTAACCAATAAAAGGGTAAGGCCTTCCAATTGCGCTTTGAGATTTTTGATATAGTTGATTTCCTCTTGGCAAAATTCACATTCGGGATGTATAAATAGGAGCAAAATGGGCTTTTTTGATAACGTATCGGTGCATAATTCGCCCGAATGTTTAAGGTCAAAAGCACAAAAATCCTGAAAGGTTTTTACAGCAGTCTCTATCTTTTTCTTAGTTTCCAAGCGTTGATAAGTCCGGATGCCCAAATAAAGAACAAGCAAGCCAACAACGCCCAAAATAACGGTTTTCACAATCTTTTTGTTCATCTTATTAAGCAAATAATGAAGTGATATACATAACAGCAATACACAGTAAAATCAGCCCAATGCCATAAGTGGTCAATACAAAATACAACGAGCGCCAAAAGCCCTTTTGGGTATACGTAGAAACAAATACCGAAAGCAAAATCCAATAAATAAACTCAAACACACTCAAAATGCCCAAAGGATAGGCCAAATAGGACACTACATTATCCACGCCAAGCCATTGTATAGCAGAGAAAAGAGGAATGTTGATTTCCTGCAAAGAATCCGCCCCCACAATGGAAAAATAGTTGATCCGAATCATCACTTCCAGCAAGAAAATGGCGTCTGCTTTCAAAGCCAAATTAAAGCTATGTCCAAACTTCAAGTTCTGCTCACCCTCACTCAAAAGCGAGCCGGTCATAAGGCACGTTGCAGTATAAAAAGGCCGCAATAAAAGGATTAAGGGAATAAGCAGATAGCCCCAAATCTGATAATTCTTTTGTTGTTCTATCATTTGCTCAATCCTATCAGCTCCCAATATCTCGCCATAAGTACTGTAATACAAAGCATCATCAAACAAAATATAGTTAGCCATCATGCTATAACCTATAAATATAGCACAATAGATAAAGAAGAAATAAAGAGGATAGAATCTTAAATATTTATTCATCAGTATTTTTGCAATTAAAACAAATGGTAGCTACTGCCAGAAACAATAGCCACCAATTGTTTAAGTTTGATAAGTAGGCTTGTTATCTATTTCTTTTTTAATGATCGTAATAATAAATAAGTCGCAATAAATAAAGCAATTGAATTAATGATTATGACCCATAAAAAAGAATAGAGATACAATAAAAAACTTATGCCAACAGCAAAAACTGCGATACAAAAAACGATCAATATAATTTTTTTGCTAGTAAGTATATAATGCCCGTGTCTTATCAACGTTCCCGTAATAAAGCCAAGACTACAACCCATCAGAGCAAGAAAGCCAATATGGACAAATAGTGTACAAACGACAGAGATAGTAAAAAGAATACTATGGATCACAAATATCTTCTTGTCGCCGGGTGACATATCTATAACTGACATACGATGTTTAGTTATTCGGCCATAGCAACTAATGCACAAAGACCAACGGAGAGCCCTGTCGCGACACCAGAAATTCCAATACTCACGCCAGCAGTTACAGGAGCAAGGGCAGCACCGACACTCAGTAAAAAGCTCCAACCACCCATCAAACCAGCACACCAATTACTAGCTCGTCCTCCGCCATTCACTTGTTCCATTTGTTCAATACTTAATTTTTTCATGATTTTTGACCCACCATTATCACATCGGGGTTCGGTTTTAATTTGGTTTTTTGTTTTTGTTAAGGTGTTAATTAACGCAACAAAGTTAAGCAAAAAATTTGAATTAACCAAATTTTCAGAGCAAAAAAATCGTTTTTTTTTTTTTGTAAATCAGCATGTTATGAAAATTGTTAATAACTTATCAAAGACCCTTGCAAAAAATCCCCCAAAATTAGCCCCAAAGGTAATAAAAATCTTTGATAAACTGTTTGCGTTGTGTTTCCCAACTGTGCTCGTCTTCCAGCCATCCCTTTGCCGTTTGCCCTCAACAAAAAAGAAGCAGTAAATACCGTTTAAATCACAAAATCAATCCCTAACAAAGAAAAAACACAAAAAGAAGCAGTAAATAGCATTTCAAACACAGTATCAAACAATAAACATAATAACCAAATAAACTCCAAAAACCAACAACTACCACATAACACACACATCGGCTCCCCTGCTTTAACCATTAACTTGATACTCGTAATCCCGTAATCTCTTAATTTTTAATTCTTAATTTTTAATCCCCCAACCTTTAACCGCGAGCAAAGCGAGCATTACCTCGTCCCCCTCACCCAGCCACCTCGTCCCCCTCATCCAGCCACCTCGCACCTACCAAGAAGCTACCAAATAGGCACCAAGTAGGTACCAACTCCACTACAAGTCCACTACAAGTTCGGTACTGGTTATCCCCAAGTCCGTACCATCTTCGTATCAAGTCCGCTACAAAATCTTTTAATTCTTAATTTTTAATTCTTAATTATTTTTCGTATCTTTGCATTCAACAATATCTAAATAACTATGAAAAAACTTATTCTTCTTGCTTTGTGCATGGCAAGTTTCGCACTATCAGCACAAAACACGCCTGTAAAAACGGCAAACTACGATTTGGCGGCACGGTTTTCGCCCGCAAAAGTAAACAAAATGGTGTATTCTACCGGAATTGCACCGCATTGGCTCAAACATTCAAACCGCTTTTGGTATGAATACAGCACTCCCCAAGGTAAAAAATTCTATATTGTGGATGCCGCAACAGGCGCCAAAAAGGAATTGTTTGATGCTGTGAAAATAGCCGAAGACGTGATGTTGGTAGTGAAAGACCCGTTCGACGCACAACATTTGCCCTTGCAAGACATGAAGTTTATCGACAACGAAACCAAACTTCGTTTCGGTATCAAAAGCACGCTTAACGAAGATAAGAAAGACGACAAAAAATCCAACGAACCGGCCGATGCAACAAAAGCCAAAGAGAAAAAAGTCTTTTGGTTTGAGTATGATCTGCAAAGCAAAAAACTTACCGAGTTGAAAGATTACGACCCCGAAAAGAAATTTCCCCGCTGGGCAAACATTTCGCCCGATGGCGAAACGGTGTTGTTTATGAAACATCATCAACTCTACTGGATGGATAAAGATAACTTCGCCAAAGCCCGCAAAGACGAAAAAGACACCACCATTGTAGAACATAAAATCACCGAAGACGGCGAAGAACATTTCTCTTGGGGCTCCACCTATTCCAACGGCGGCAACGAAACCAACGTGGATAAAAAGAAAAATAAAGACAACCGCTATCCCTGCTATGCCGCATGGTCGCCCGACTCAAAACATTTCAGCATTGTTCGTGGCGATGAGCGTGAACTCGGCGATTTGTGGGTTATCAACAGCATTGCCTCGCCTCGCCCCACATTGGAATCCTACAAATATCACATGGCCGGCGAAAAGAATGCCGTTAAAGAATATATGTATGTTTTTGAAACAGCCGGAAAGACTTCAAAAATTATCAACGTTTCGGCATTCAAAGACCAAGAGATAAGCCAGTTTCGCAAACCTACTCTCAAAAAAGATTACGACAACGATTATAATCCGTCCATTTGGTTGGGCTTCAACGATAAATTCTACATCCAACGCATCAGTCGCGACTTGAAGCGTATTGACATCTGTGAAGTCAACGTGCAAGATACCACCTGCAAAGTGATTATCGAAGAGCGCATGAACACGTCTATGGACGCCCGTTCATTGCAAATCGTGGAAGGCTCCAACGAGCTTATCCATTGGAGCGAGCGCACCGGTTGGGGACATTTCTACCTCTACGATGCCAACGGAACTCTCAAAAATGCTATCACATCCGGCCCATTCCATAGCGAAAGAATAGAAAGCATAGATGCTAAAACCCGTACTCTGTACTTTATGGCCAATGCTCGTGAAACCGAAGAAAACCCCTACTACGAACATCTTTACAGCGTGAAACTTGATGGCTCCGGTATCAAACTCTTGAACAAAGGCGACTTCTTCCACAGTGTGAATATGAATGATAACAGCACGCATTTCGTGAACAATTATTCACGTGTGAACACCGTGCCCAAATCCGACTTGATGGATGCCACAGGACGTGTGATTACAACATTAGAAACCGCCGATTTGTCGCTGCTGTTTGAAGCCGGTTACAAATTTCCGGAGCCATTTAAAGTGAAAGCCAACGATGGCATCACAGATTTGTACGGCGTGATGTATAAGCCGTTTGATTTTGATTCAACCAAACTTTACCCGTTGGTAGAGTACATCTATCCCGGCCCGCAAACCGAAGCCGTGAATCTTACGTTTTCCAAAAGCATGGATAGGGTTGACCGTTTGGCGCAAACAGGCATGATTGTGATTACGGTTGGTAATTTGGGCGGACATCCAAGCCGTTCCAAATGGTATCACAACTACGGCTATGGCAACCTGCGTGATTATGGTTTGAAAGATAAAGTGGTGGCAGCTCAACAATTGGCTAACCGTCATAACTTCATCGACATTAACAAAGTGGGCATCACAGGCCATTCGGGCGGTGGATTTATGAGCACGGCAGCGATACTGATGTATCCCGATTTCTTTAAAGTGGCGGTATCCAATGCCGGAAACCACGACAACAACATCTACAACCGCTGGTGGAGCGAAAAGCATCACGGCATCTTGGAAGAAATCATCAAAGACAAAAGCGATACCACCGGCACCAAGCAAGATACGACTTTCAAATACACCATGCCCACCAACCACAGCATAGCCAAAAATCTGAAAGGAAAACTCCTACTCACCACCGGCGAAATCGACAACAATGTGCACCCGGCCAACACCATGCGTATGGTGCATGCCCTAATTCGTGCCAACAAACGTTTCGACCTTATCGTGCTTCCCACCCAACGCCACGGCTACGGCGACATGAACGAATACTACTTCTGGCGCATGGCCGATTATTTCTCCGAACACCTCATCGGCGACAGCCAAATGAATCGAACGGATATTTATCAGATGAATTATTAAAACAAAAAAAGGAAATGCAACGCATTTCCTTTTTTTTATCACAACGGCCGACAGGGGCGCAGCCCTTATTGTTTACTCGTCATAATTTGAAGTATCATCCGATCCGTTTCGTTCATAGATTCGGAAGCGATAATGCCGATGTTCTTGATGGTGCGCTCGGTGCTTTCTTCCACAATGCCGTCGTTGGCAGAGATGCAGACGTTGTTTTTGGCTAATAAGGCCGATTGAATAGCAGCGCAAGTTCCGGTGGCCACTTTGAGTGCACAGCCCAATTTGGCGCCGTCGCACACCATTCCCGTAAGGTTGCCAATCATGTTTTTGATGGCATACTCGATTTGTTGTTCGGTACCGCCCAAGAGATAGGTAACACCGCACGCCGCACCGGTCGAAGCTACCACGCATCCGCACGCTGCGGACAAACGGCCAAAGTTTTTCTTGATATGAATCACCACAAGGTTGCTAATGATGAGTGCACGGCACAATTTCTCGTTATCCGCATTCAACGATTTGGCCACGGAAACCACCGGAAGCATCGCCGTGATGCCTTGATTGCCGCTACCTGAATTACTCATTGCCGGAAGCATCGCACCCGACATCCGTGCATCGGAAGCAGCGGCGGTTACGGCCATAGCCCTGTTTTGCAAATCATCGGAAATATAACCTTGCTTGATGGAATCAAGCATATTCGCACCAACACCGAGCCCGGCTTTATGTTCCAAACCATAATCCGAAAGGGCAGAATTAAGCCGTGCGCCCTCCAAAATAAATTCGATTTTGGATAGAGGTGCCGTTGTTGCAAATTCGTAAATATCGGCAATACTCACATCAAAACCGACATTGTTTGAAGCATTGCCATCGGTTTGATAGTTGGTATCGTGCAAGACCTCGTCGTTCAGCATCACTTGCGTGATATTGTTGTGTGTACCTCGAATGGTGGCGCTGGAGGTGTGCGTGCCGTTGGTGCAGAGGGCTTTGATATAAAGTTTTTCGTCGGTATTTTCGGCGTCTACATGAATGATGCCGCTATCCACCAATTGTTGGGCATCCTTAACCAAGTCGGGTGTTACGTGTTTCAACACTTCGAGCTTGTCGGACGATTGTCCCGTGATGGCAGCCAATGCTGTGGCAATATGTAAGCCCACCATCGCCGTTCCCGGAATACCCACACCCATACCGTTTTTATAAATATTCGGGCTGACCCAAACTTGAACTTCGGTAGGCTTCGCGCCCAATGTTTCGCGTGCTTTGGCCACAGCTAACGCTACGGCAATCGGTTCTGTACAACCTAACGCAGGAACAACTTCCTGATGAATTAAGGCAATGATTTGGTCTTGTTTTTCTGATGTCATTTTGCAACGAGATTTTATTTTTTACGGGTGCAAAGATACGAAAAAAATTGCGAATAGTGAATAACGAGTACCGAACAAAGACCAAAATTCACAATTAACTTCGTTTAGGTCTTGTGGCGTTCTTAATTTTTTCGTATCTTTGCAGCAATTTATAAAAACAAAACTATGAAAAAACTTCTTTTCACGGTCGCAATAAGCTTTTTATTCGGCCATCTGACGGCTCAAGAGACTATTGAGATTTCAGGAACCATCAAGGGAGCGGGCAACGATATGTTTACGTTGCATTATCGTTCGGGCGACGACCGCTTAGTAGACACCATTATCGCCAAAAACGATGTTATTTCGTTCAAGAAAGCCTACAAGCTGCCTAATTTGGTTTGGGCGGATTTGCTGTATAAAGGCGACAAGGTGAAAGGGCCGCTGGCCAACACCGGATTCTTTATCCAAAACGGAACACCTGTTGTTTTGGATGGCGATGTGATGAATTTATATGCTGTAAAAGCGCAAGGCAGTCCGTTGTTTGGCGATGTAACCAAACTTCGTGAGGCTAATCAAAGCAATTGGTCTAATCTCAGTAAGCTGTATACATTGATGGAACAGCACAGCGATTTGTTGGGCGAGGAGATTGTTGGATTATTGAAGAAAAAGTTTGATTCCATCGTAGAAAACTATAACACGGTTGAAAAAGAGTTTATAGAAGGAAACAAAAACTCGGTGTTTGCCGGTTATATGTACAGTAAGAATTTGCTTGGAAAATCGGCCGATGAGGTTGAAGCCTACTATACGGGATTGAGCGAAGAGGTAAAAACTTCGCCGTTCGGACAACAAATTCTGACTTATTTGGAAACGGCTAAAAAAGTAGCTCCCGGTGCCGTAGCTCCTGCTTTCACACAAAAAGACATCAACGGAAAAACCGTTACACTCAAACAATTTAAAGGTAAATATGTGTTGATGTGCTTCTGGGGCTCATGGTGCGGCCCTTGCCGGATGTCGCATCCGCACTTGATGGAACTGGTAAACACTTACAAGGATGAGAAATTCCAAGTGATTGGTTTTGCCAGCGACAAAAACAAAGACAAATGGAAAGAAGCTATCGAAAAAGACAAATTGGATTTCATTCATTGCAATTTGTTCGATAGATACAAAGGCGAAGATGTTGGCGCGCTTTACAATGTGAAAGCATTTCCGACCAAAGTTTTGATTGACCCTGATGGCAAAATTGTGGGCACCGTAATCGGCATGGGCGAACCAGAAAGCAAGCAATTGGACGATATGCTGAAAACCGCATTTGGTAAATAAAATCACAAACAAAAATAATTATTAACAAAACTTTCAATTATGATTAAAAATCATCCAAAAGGCCTTGTTGCCGCAGCACTTGCGAACATGGGCGAACGCTTCGGGTTTTATACCATGATGGCGATTTTAGTATTATTCTTGCAAGCCAAATTTGGTTTGACCGGAACAAATGCAGGTCTTATTTACTCTGTTTTCTACGCACTAATCTATGTTTTAGCATTGGCCGGCGGTTTGATTGCAGATAAAACTCGTAACTATAAAGGCACCATTTTGACGGGTCTTTTTGTTATGGCTGGCGGTTATTTATTGTTGACGATTCCTACGCCAACACCGGTGCCTAACATGACTCTGTTTTTATCGTTTACCTGTTTGGCTCTGTTTATGATTGCCTTTGGTAACGGTCTTTTCAAAGGGAATTTACAAGCATTGGTTGGTCAAATGTACGACAACGAACAATACAGCAAAATGCGCGATTCGGGCTTTTCGTTGTTCTATATGTTCATCAATATTGGGGCTTTTTTCGCTCCCTTTATTGCGCCTGCTGTTCGCAGTTGGTGGCTTAATAAAAATGGATTCTCTTATGATGCCGGACTTCCTGCACTTTGTCATCAACAACT
>JAITVC010000177.1 GCA_031286005.1 Bacteroidales bacterium | reverse complement strand
GCCGTAAACTCTCTCATAGCAAGCGTTTCCCGAAAGGGGCAAATGTTACGTTTTATCAACCTAATCATTCGCATTTAGACATTCGGCACTACGAATATCAAACGGATGAGGAATCTTATACGAATGGGCTTTGCGCAGTTGGTGCGGCGTTGAGCCATGCGCAGAATAATCCGATTAAGTCGTGCTTTGTGCGAACGAAAGGCGGTGAGATGCAAGTTGCGTTTGCACGGTCGGAACAGGCGTTTTATAATGTGGAATTGCAAGTGTTAGTAAATGCGGTTTATGAAGGAAAAATCCATTGATATAGTCTTGAAAGCCTTAGAGCCATCGGATGTTCATACATTGATGCAATGGGAAAATGATAGGTCTATTTGGACGATCAGCGACACGATAGAGCCGCTGTCCAAGTATAAGTTGGATACGTATATCAAGCAGACCTTGAACTTTGATGTGTTTGGTCTTCGTCAGTTGCGGTTGATGGTTCACAAGGTGGAATATGCCGACTTGGATATTACCGAGCCTATCGGCACGATTGATTTGTTTGAGTTTGACCCGGTTCATAGACATGCGGGCATTGGTATTATGTTGCTCAAAGCCTATCAAGGGCAGGGTGTTGGGCGATTGGTTTTGGATCAATTCTTGGACTATGTGTTTGAAACGTTACAATTGCATTCGGTGTATGCCAATATTTCGGAAACGAATATTAACAGTATTAAATTTTTTGAATCTTACGGTTTTTTGAAAGTGGCGGAATACAAGGAATTTCTTTGTGAGGAGGGGGGGTTTGTGTCGCAGTTTACGTATCAGTTAATAGGGATTAGGGATTAGCTGTTTGTTTAATCGTTAATTTGTTTAGTTGTTATGTTCTATAGTAAAAAAAATAAAGCAGCTTAATTTGATTTTTTTTTGTATCTTTGTAAATTAGGATAACATGAATCTGCACAACATAAATAATAATTTTGATAGTTACCAACAACTCATCTCTCTTTATCAAACAAATAAAGATGATATGTTTTCTAATATTCATATTGAATTGAAACAATGGTTTTCTGCCAATATGAGTGCTGCGTTGGGTGCTGTTTTAGATTTGCTTGCAGAATCGGTTAATGATATTTCTTTCGATAATATTTCGCAAGACATTGAGAAAATCTTGCTAAAAAATGATTTTTTAACTTACTACGGAAGGAAAAGGGAAATAGATATAAATGACACGACGATAAGATTCCAAAAGTTAAAGCCAACAGATGGTCTTTTTTTTAAGAACTATGTCGTAGATGAATTGATAGGTCGACGAGGATTTCCCAATATGTCATCTGCCCTCAAAGAAAAGATGGTAGAAGCCATTTATGAGATTTTTGTGAATGCACAAATTCATAGCAATACAAAAAATATATACACGTGCGGACAGTTCTATCCTAACAAAAATAAAATTGAATTTACCATTGTGGATACAGGTATAGGATTTAAGGATAAAATCAACACTAAATTTGGGTCAACAATGAATGCGACTCAAGCTATCAAATGGGCGATTCAAGATACGAATACTACGAAAAGCGTGACCGGAGGAATAGGGCTGTCCATATTGAGAGAATTTATAGCAAAGAATAAAGGCAAAATGCAAATCGTAAGTGATGCCGGATTTTATGAATTTGGAGAACAAGGGGAAGACTTCAAACTGTTTTCTGACAAATTCCCCGGAACCATTGTTAATTTGCAATTCTGTACAGATGACCCTTGTAATTACTCATTAAAGAGCGAAATAAATATAAACGACATATTTTAAAACCATGAATCAATCTTCAATTCTTATCCAAGTCGCAAACGTCATCGGCAATTACTACGCCGTAGAAGCTACTGAAGGACAAAAAGTGTATGAACTTATCAAAAAGGCGATTACTGAAAACCAAAAAATAATGCTCTCATTTCTTAACATAGAAATGATGACAACTGCTTTTCTAAATACTGCAATAGGCCAATTATACAACGATTTTTCGGAAGAACAAATCAAGGATTCTTTGACTTTGGACAATATGTCTGATTCCGGCAAAGTTATATTGAAGCGTGTTGTTGATACAGCAAAACTATATTACAAAGACCCCGATACATTTCAACGTATGCAGGAAAGTATCAACGAAATATTAAAACAACACTAATGGCAACAATCTATAACATAAAAGACTTACCAAAATTGGCTGATAGAGAGATTTTTGTGGATGCTAATGTTTTGATATATCTGAATTGGTCTTCAGGTAGTGCTCAAAGTATGAAATGGGAGGTTGAGTACGCCGAACTATTCTCAAAGCTCAAGCATCAATCAAATCAATTATGTATTGATTTTTTAGTAGTTTCTGAAGTTGTCAACAGAATGTTTAAAACAGAATGGAAAAAAAGATTTTCACATATTGATAATTATAAGCATTTTCGAGATAGTGTTGAAGGTCGGCAGGCTTTAACAGATATTTACCTTGTTGTTGAAGAACAAGTATTAAGTCAATTTAATGTTGTTGGAAAAGTTTTCTCAAAAGATGATATTGTCAATTTCTTTACAATTGACACTTTAGATTTTATGGATAAAGGAATAGCCGATATTTGTAAAGAAAACAATTACGTTCTGCTTACCAATGATAAAGATTATCAGTGTGCAGATATTGAAATTTTAACTTGTTTATAATAAAACACACACTATGACTCCTCGCGTTAGATTCGCACCAAGCCCTACGGGGGCTTTACACATCGGCGGTGTGCGCACAGCCCTTTACAACTATCTTTTTGCCAAAAAACTTGGCGGACAATTTTTGCTTCGTATTGAAGACACGGACAGTTCCCGGTTTGTTCCGGGTGCTGAAGAGTATATTGTTGAGGCCTTCAAATGGCTCGGCATCAAATTTGATGAGGGCGTGCATGTGGGTGGCGACTATGGCCCGTATCGCCAATCGGAACGTCGGGATTTGTATCGCAAATATGTGGATGAGCTTTTGGCGAAAGGGTTGGCGTATTATGCCTTCGACACACCGGCGGAATTAGAGGCTATGCGCCTGCGTTTGGAAGCTGAAAAAGCGCCGAGTTCGCAATATGACGCTGCCACTCGTTTGTCTATGCGAAATTCGCTAACGATGTCTCTTGAAGAAGTTAAACTTCGCTTAGATAGCGGTGAACAGTTTGTGGTGCGGATTAAGATTGAACCGGATCAAACCATTGTGGTAAATGATTTAATTCGTGGCGAGGTGTCTGTCAATTCGAGTATTTTGGATGATAAAGTGTTGTGGAAATCGTCGGACGGTTTGCCCACCTATCATTTGGCTAATATTGTGGACGACCATAGGATGGAAATCACGCATGTGATTAGAGGCGAGGAATGGCTGCCGTCGGCGCCGTTGCATGTGTTGCTCTATCGCTATTTAGGTTGGGCAGATACGATGCCGCAGTTTGCACATTTGCCGCTTTTGTTGAAACCCGAAGGCAACGGTAAATTGAGCAAACGGGATGGCGATCGGTTAGGATTTCCTGTATTTCCGCTGCAATGGACGGATCCGAAAACGTTGGATGTTTCGTCGGGCTATCGTGAAATGGGTTATTTTCCGGAAGCGGTAATTAATATTTTGGCTCTTTTGGGTTGGAACGATGGAACGGAACAAGAGGTTTTTTCTTTGGAAGATTTAGTTGAGAAGTTTTCTCTTGACCGTGTGAGTAAACATGGTGCGAAATTCGACGTGCAAAAAGCAACTTGGTTTAATCATCAATATTTGATGAAAAAAAACACCGAAGAACTTACCGATTTGTTTATTCCTTACTTGAATGCGAAATCGACAAGCGCTATTTGTGAACGCAAGAAATTGGAAACGATTGTTGATTTGGTAAAAGAACGTGTGAATTTTGTGCACGAAATCTGGGATCAATCTCACTTCTTTTTTATTGCACCAACCACCTACGATGAAGCTGTTTTTAAAAAGCGATGGACACCCGAAATGCCTGATATTCTTGAAAAATTTGTCGCTATTTTGGAACAGGAAGCCGACTTTTCATCGGAACATTTGGCGCAAATCACGACCGATTTCATTAAATCCAACGGTTACAGTATGGGGCAAGTGATGAATTGCTTGCGCCTCTGCCTTGTTGGCGAAGCCAAAGGACCGCATCTTAACGATATTATGGCGGTTATTGGGAAAGAGGAT
>JAITVC010000204.1 GCA_031286005.1 Bacteroidales bacterium | reverse complement strand
AAGGGTGCCGCCCATTCGGTCGTGCAGGTCGCGGGCTAATCGAGTGCGTTCTTGCAATTCGCCGTCGAACATAGCTTGGCTTGCAATCAACTCTTGATCCTGTTTTTGTCGTTTCACCTCTTGTTCGGCTATTCGCTTTCTGCCTTTGGTCCAACGCCAAAAGAAGAAAAACGTTACAGCAAACAGCAGTAATATGGTTCCACCCGAAAAGCCAATCCAAAGCGTTAGCCGTTTTTCACCTTTAAGGGCCGATATTTCGGCTTCCCGTTTTGAGGTTTCGTAGAACATGCGCAAGTCGTTAATGTGATTGACATTGGTCAGATTCAGCGTGCTGTCGGCATAGCGTTTAGCAGTGGCGTAACTGTTTAAGGCTTGACGGAAATCGCCCTTTTTCTCAAAGTAACGATATTTCAGATCATACACCGTGGCTAAATGGTCGTTGGCATTAAGTGCCAACGCTGTTTTTTCTGCACGGCCAAGATACAACAACGCATTGTTCATGTCGCCTTTGGCAATGTTTACGCGGACAATGGAAAGGCAGGCTTTGAGCCATTGCGTACGGTCGGCCGTCTTGTCCATAATATCATACGCAGCATGGTATTCGCGCAGGGCAGTGGTATAATCACCTTTTGCTTCGGCTAATCGACCGAAGCTAATATAACAAAGAGATATGCCAAGTTGCGAATTCTCCAGCCGGTTGTATTCCATAGAACGTTCGTAATAAACGTGTGCGGAGTCATATTGATGACGTGCTTCAAGTATGGCACCTATATTGGCATAATTGATTGCCATGCCGAGATAGCTTTTCAGCTGTGTTTCTCCCACGAGCGCCTGACGAAACAACGATTCCGCTTCATCCAAATTATTTAGCTTACGATAAATATTGCCAATGCCATTCAGCGAAATTACCTTGTGTTTTAGTGCAAATTCTGGCTCGCCACGATATTGTCCACAACGCTGTAATGCGCGGTAGTGATAGTTAGTAGCTTCTTCGTAGGCGGCAATGCGGCGATAATCCGTCCCGAGCTGGTTGAGGCAAAGTATAATCCCATCTTCATCGCCAATAGTTTCGGCCAATTCCAACGCCTTGTTGTGGTATTCAATGGCTTTCATAAAAGTGTTGGATTCACGGGCAACCTTACCCATTTGGCGAAACACCAGGATGGCTTCTTCCAAACTGTCTACCGCTATATATGTGTTGGCCAGCATCGCCAAGCTATCCATATTACGGCTTTTAATAGAGATTCGATGAGTGGCTTCGTTGAGCAACCTGGTTTCCTTTGGGGATTTGATGGTGAGACCGAGCGCGCAAACCAGCACGAAGGTCAAAGAACATAGACGAGTAACAATTGGTGTCATAATTAAATGTTATTTTTCAATAGTACAAAGATAGTATTTATTTTAGATTTTTGCAAAATTCCTATACCCCCCAAATGGGGGTTTTTTCACTTCAAAGATAAAAAACCCCCATTTGGGGGGTATGGCGGTAATAATTTTTGCCGTAACTTTGCACCATGAATTAAATTTAACAAATCTATTTGACTTTAATTATGACAAACTATGATGATTTAGAACACAGACAAGGGCATGGAACCGCCGAAGACCGTTTGGTTTTTATCCCCGACAACGACATGCGAGCCATTGAGCGTGCTATTCGCAACATCGAACAAGCGCAAAAAGTCTTGCGTGAAGCAACGAAATCAAATTAACATTAACATAAACAAACAAAACAAAACATGAAAAAAATTATCTTTACAGCAGCGCTTGTTTCTTTCGGAATGATGTCTCAAGCCCAAATCTTTGTCGGTGGCCAATTGGGCTTCAACTCCAACTCCACCAAGTTTAAAAGCGACAAAACCGACAAGGTTTCCGCGTTAACCATCGCCCCGATGGTAGGTTATCAACTCGACGACAAATTGGCGGCCGGTGTTCGCCTCAACCTCAACACCCAAAAAGCTATCGAGTTTGAAGCCAACGGCTCCGACGACGGTATCGACAAAACAACAACCTTTGGCGCCGAAGTGTTTGCCCAATACACCTTTTTGCAATTCGACAAATTCTCGGTGTATGCCGAAGCCGCTTTAGGCTTCGCCAGCGTGAAAAACAAATCCGAACTTGGCGATGTCGAAAATGAGAATAAAGGCAGCCGTTTCGGTTTCAGCGTGGCGCCTTGCTTGGCTTACAGCATCACGGAACAAGTTAGCCTTATCGCTAATCTGGACTTTTTGTCGCTGGGCTTTACAAGCACCAAATCGGGCGATGTTAAGAATGGGGCATTTAACATTGGGGTGAATGGTCTCTCACCGGTTACAATTGGTTTAATTTATAAATTGTAGTGCGGTCGTTTCGACTCCGCTCAACGACCAGTAACTCGGTGGCTGAGCGGAGTCGAAGCCACCTAAACAAATAAACAAATATGTTAAAAAAGTACTTCAAAATGGGGAGTGTGGTTGCGATAGCAACCTGCCTCGCAGCAGTAGCCCTGTTATCGGGTTGCGACAAAGATGATGACAAAAAAGGCGGCGAAGAAACCGGACAAGCCATATTGCCAACGCAACAACAATGGAGCACAGTGGGAATTTCAGCAGCATTGCCGGAAGTTGCCGGCACACTTGCAAGTTCCGACTATAGCACGGGCGTTGCGCTGAAATGGTCTAATTCGCAGAGAACAAGTTACGATGCGCTTAAGGCTTGGCTTATCGGCCCAAACGGCTACCGTTACAATGATGAATATGAAATGGAAACGTATGTTATGGCTGATGCCGAAAAGACCGTAGGCTCCGTTAATTATGTTGCAACGGTTATCTATTTTACGGAAAACACAAACCTTGGGGATTTTACAGGCAAGGCCGGTGATGTGATTCTGGTTATTGAAAATGGAGAAGGCGGCAACGGAGATGACGACGGCGGCGAAGGCCCCGGAACAGGCGGAAATCCTGTCTTACCAAACGGCTATATTTGGCAATATGATGCACGAAACAATCAGGGCATGTTGTTTGAAGATGGCAACGTTTACATGTTGTACTACGGTTTGCCGGGAAATACTGACCGTTGGGCGGGTCGAGAAAAAATCGGCACGTGGGAAGAAGGCAGCAATACTATTGAGGCCACTTTCTCGGTCGATCCTGATGTTACCTTTACCGTTGACGGAAACAAACTGTATGAGTACAGCCTACCTGATAACGTGTTGAGAGCCTCCTACACCAGAACCGCCGGAAATATATTGGGACAAACAACCGGCGGTGGTGATTACGAGAACGAATATGCCCAAGGAGAGTTTCCCGCGCTTACCGGAGCAGAAAACTTTAAGGGAACAACGTGGAATGGCAGCAACAACTATACCTTAACACTTGCAAATGACGGCACATGGGCTGTCAAAATCTCCGGTAGTTCAGCACTAAGCGGCAAGTATCTCGTATCCCAAAATACGGTGCACCTTTATGTGCTTGAAGGCAGATCCTATTATCAAAATGGCTACGGAACCATGAGCGGAACTACCCTAACCATGGAAGGTGGTGCGGCATCTCTTGGCGGACAAACATGGACCAAACAAACAACTACCGGCGGAGATGTTGATGCGCCCGGAGCAAATATCATTTCGGCATATCGTGGAGAATATGACGACTACATGATATATGATGGAGCCGAAGAGGTTTCGCCATTCAGTTTTACACTTACCGAAAATAAACTCATTACTGCGAACTCAACAGAAGTAATCGGCAATTTGGCAACCGGCCCCGAACACGATATTACCTATTTTGTGTATATCGGTACATGGGCCTATCTATATTCGGGAAACACGAAAGTGGGTATTGTTTATAGAGATGAAGAAGTACGAATGTTTTTCATTGGTGCATCAGACGAGTTGAATGAACATCTAACAGTTTTGAATGCATTAGGGGCAGGTGTTGATATAAGCGATATAACTACCGAAGAAAATCATAGTGCAAGGAAAAATTTAGAGTAGGAATCACTATAGACATTGAGTGTGGAGTGGCTTCGACTCCGCTCAGCCACCGGGTCGCCCCGCGTTTGAGCTACGCCGAGAGGTTCAGCCACGGGGTCGCCGGTGGTGGCGCGGAGTCTACACGACCGGAATGCAGAACGGTTCTTACACATAGGCAAGAGGCATTCTTACACATAGGTAAGAGACGTTCTTACGCATAGGTCAGAACCATTCAACACAGAAAGAAGAATTAACACATAAGCAAAACAAAAAAATGAAAAACACATCCTTTTTGAGGACCTTGGCGGCGATAGCCGTTTTCCTCTCCGTAACGCTGTTCGCAGCAACAAGCGCAAGGGCGCAATCTAACGTCATTGATTTAGGAGCAGCCTCCAATTTACCGGCGAGCGGTGATGGCTGGTCGTATAGCCTATACAAATACACGATTGACGACGGCGCTAATGTCATCATTACCGGTTCATCTAAGGTTAAATGGATTAGCATAGCCGGCAACGCAACCATTACGCTCAGAGATGTGGATCTGGTATCAGAAACCCAGAATGATGGGGTATTTAGTATAAGTAGTACAGCCAATCCAACCGTTAGGCTAATACTTGAGGGGAGTAACTTTGTTGAAGGAGTACTCCGTGCTGGTATCTGTGTTAAAGACGGTCAAACGGTAATCATCGACGGCCCCGGAAGTTTGAACGTTAAGGGCTACT
>JAITVC010000186.1 GCA_031286005.1 Bacteroidales bacterium | reverse complement strand
TATCCAAGCGAGCCGTATCCATGCCCAAGGCGTAGAGTGTTCCGATTTTGTCGGCATTCGAGCCTTTTTCGTTGGTTTGTTTGCTTAAATCTTCAATCAAACTGCGAACCGTTTTTTGGTTGTCTTCCGCCAATTTGTCGAACGAGCCATAACGCGAATATTCGTCAGGCATAGGGTTTTTTACTTGCCAACCGCCGGTTGCGTATTGGTAAAAATCATCGGCAGGCGATACCGCCGGGTCTAAATTTGTGAGATCAAGTCCATCCATGTTTGTTTTGTTTGAACAACTTGCCAATAGAGATAAGCAAGCAATTGAGATTAGGATTTTTTTCATGTTTTTATTTTGTTTATAGTTTCTTCACTTCGTTTAGAATGACATTTTTCGGTTGCAAAGATACAAAAAAGATTCCGTTTAACCATAATTTCAATGAAATAATTTCATCTCAAACTCCCCCACAATCCCCATTTTATCATCTTTGACCAATAATGCGCCAAGTATGTTTGAAGTGCGGCCGATTGTTTCCGTCAAGCGGTCAATATCATCGGCTGTTTGTATTTGGTTGGCAAACGCCGTTGCGTAGGCATCGGCCAATAGGGCGTCGTTACAAATAATCATCACCGCATCGGCTTTCCCAAAACTAAGTGAATGACCAACCGTTCCCGATGAGGTGCAAATCCCCAATGGCGACTTCTTGGCATCAATATGCAAGCCGATTTTTTCAGAGAGTGGAGATTCTCCCGCAAAAACAGCCACATCAATATCCTCCACAAGGTCAACATAAATATCACCGCCGTTTTCAACAATGATTTCTTTGGCATCAAACTGCTGTTTCACTGTTTGCCCAAGAGCCGCAGCAAAAGCTCCCGCCACTGCTGCCATCGGCCCCACACCCGCTTGATGAGATGCCTCCGACATCTTCACAGCCATATAAGGCATTGTGCCGATTCTGATATGAGGCTTCAAAGTAGCAGCAAACACAGGGTCTTGAAGCAAATAATCATTCATTATGTCCCATAAAGCCGTAATGAATTTTGTCGTAAAATCAGGCATATTCTTGTGGTAAGATGCTTTATCAACACCAATCCACACATCCGTATCCTTGTATTGGCAAACAAAACCACGCCAACGCTCGTTGTCGAAATGTTGTCTATAAGTCCGCTCTTGATAGGTTTTCATGGTTATTCCGAAAACTCAATCTTAAATAAGCGCAGCGGGCAACTCGTCAAGCAAAGTTTACACAGCACGCATTTATCTGGATTAAATTGAAGTTTCCAATCCGGTTTGCTGATGGATAGCGCTTGCGAAAAGCAAGCCGATGCGCAATTTCCACAATCAATACACTGTTCCTTATCGTAAGAAATCCGACTGGCGATAGGGCTTATTTTTACGCCGTTTTGTTTGAGATAAGCAAATGCTTTATCCAGATTATCGTTTTCGGCTTTCAATTCAATAAATAGTGTACCCGACTGTCCGGCTTCAATAGACGCTTTGAGGATGTTGATTTGCACGTCAAACTTCTTGACCAAATCGTAGGTTATGGGCGCTTCGGTAGTATCGGCCGAGAATGTTAAAATTACTTTTTGCGTCATGACTATTTAGATGTTTGTTGGTCTTCGATTAATCCTTTCAAGCTCGTTCCCGTTGGGAATGCAGCCACCGGTTCCGTAAGCAGAAACGTACCTTTCGCAATGCGTTGTTTCAACAGTTCTGCTATTTCACGGGCTTTAGAAATGCTTGCAACAGGGGTAGTCCTAACCGTTTTACCCTTAATCTGAATGCTTCCCGATTGCAGTTCCGCAAAGTTCGTTCGTCCAAGTATATCACTGTTATGACCATAATCCACAATCGTAGTTTCGATTTGAGAATTTTGAATGGATACACGGCGAGCCATATCCTCATCCAAAATCGGAATTGGAATACCAATGCCCACAAACAAGCTGATACCGTACTTCTCATAATACGCCGCCCGCAAGAAATTCGGATCCATTTCTTTTAAGTTTCCAACAACGGCAAGCGTTCTCGAATGTGCAACCGGTATACCGTATGCATTAACCTCTTTGGTTGAGTGAAACTGTGTGCCGTTCCAACTCACATAGCCTTCTGTTCCGCAAAGGAAGATACGTGTGCCCACGCCGATGGTGCGGCATTCAGGGTCGTTCAACAACGGCGACAATTCGCCCGAAGTGCTAAACGAAGCATTGCCCAAGCGAGGCAAAAGCGTGCCCATATAAGTATGTTTCAGTTGATCCGTGCTATTCGTAGCCACGCAGTAGTTTTGATACGCGTTGCGAGGGTTATATAAAATTGCTTCGTTAATGGTATTGATATTAACTTTGGCCTCAACGTGTTTCTTGGGATAACAATCCGTGCCTTTTCCCCAAGCCTCCAACGTTAGATCTTCGCCCCTCAACAAGGCTTCGATGAGATGTGCGCCACCATAAGTTTCCTTTTCGGGATGCACATCCGTAGCGCCAATATAGGTGTCGACAGCGGCTAATCCACCGCAAACAGGAATGCCGTTTAGGGTTATTTTCTCCATACGGATACCAGGGCTTGCGTGCCCGAAGTTCAAAAATGCACCCGATGAGCACATGGCGCCAAAGGTACCTGTGGTTACAACATCTACTTTTTGGGCAATCTCTGCCGCACTCGCAGTCTTAGCCAACTCCGAAACCTCCTCGGCAGTCAATACAACAGCCTTCCCACTCTTGATCTTTTCGTTAATTTCCTGATAGGTTTTAGCCATATTTTTATTTGTTTTCAATTATCAGCGCAATCGCCTGTGCCGAAACTCCCTCTTCCCGCCCTTCAAAACCCATCCGTTCGCTGGTTGTCACTTTAATGGAAATGGTGTCTTCATCCACATTCAGAACAGCCGCTAATGTGGATTTCATTTGCGGAATATAACCGGAAATCTTAGGCGATTGCAACACGATTGTGCTGTCAATATTTCCAATAGCATAACCCTTTTCATGAATTTTAGCAACAACATCCCTTAGTAAAATTTTACTGTCAATATCTTTATACGCTGCATCTTTATCCGAGAAGTGAAATCCAATATCTCGCAAATTAGCAGCCCCCAGCAAAGCATCACAAATAGCATGTATCAAAACGTCGCCATCCGAATGTCCCAAAACACCTTTGTTGTGGGGAATTTCAATACCGCCCAAAATGAGTTTTCGCCCGTCAACCAAACGATGCACATCATAACCTTGCCCTATACGAAATCGGTTTGGATTACTCATCAACTTTGATGCTGGTGTTGGTACCCTTATTTGAAAGGTTCATTTTTAATGTAAAGCGAACGGTGTTTTTCAACGGATTGTTGGCATTGGTGCCGCGTGGTAGAAGATAAGACATTTCTACTTCCAGCATATTGAACTTAACGGCCGCTCCCACCGTAAAATACTGACGACCGCCTTTGTTGTACAATCGGTCGCCATTGTCTTGCAGCACCCCGCCACTTTCGTGAAAATATCCACCGCGAAATGCAAAAATATTATTGTACCAATATTCTGCGCCAAAACTGATATTGATTTCGTGCAGTTCTTCTGCAAAATCGCCGGGAGCATCATGCAACGATTGAAAGATACCTTGCATTACACCAACACGAGGATCCATTCCTTTAACGATAGAGTCTGTTACTTCGGTGGAATAAACAGGTGGTGTAGGGACCAACAATTTATTGAAATCAAGCATAACCGAAAGTTGGTTGTATCGATCTAACTGCACGGTATATGAGCCGCCTAACCGCAAATTGGCCGGCAAGAAATCCTTTTCCATGGTCTCGGAATACGATACCTTGGCGCCAATATTGGAAATATTCAACCCAACGGCGAACGAACTGCTCTCGGCTTTCTGTATGGGAAGTTCGCGGGTGTAAAACATCGAAATATCCGCAGCTCCCGAATTAGCCGCAGAAGATTTTCCGGCAGCACCTGCGCCCATAAATCCAACGGTTAAATCGGAACGAATGTAACGACCGGTAATCGCCATAGAAAGATTTTCCGTTAATTTGCGAGAAAAACTCATGTCAAAAGCAAATTCATTAGGTTTGTAGGGCTGTCCGGTTTCATCAGCACTTGTTGTGAAAAGTACAGTTCCCAGCGAGAAATAGCGCAATGAGCCTGCCAACACATTATCTTCGTCAAACCGCCAAAAACCGGTGGCATACGATAAATTCATATCTGATACCAACGTGCGTAGCCACGGACTGTATGTAATAGCAAATCCGAGATTATCCTGAATAAATGCATATTTTGCGGCATTCCAGTGTTGTGAGTTAATATCCGGCGTAGAGGCTACACCGGCATCACCCATAGCTCCCGCACGGGCATCTGGCGAAATAATCAGAAATGGAACTGATGTCGCAATTGAACCACCACTAAATTTATTGACGTCATCCACATTCCTCTGTGCCAACAAACTGTTTCCAAGTATAAGAAAGATAAATGCAAATGTTATTTTATGTAATCTAAAATGCATAGTTTTGAAATTTAGTCTACAAAGATACGAAAAAAAATGAAACTTAGCCACCGATAATTAATTTTTCTGTTTTTTCTACTATGTGCCCATCCTCACAGATGACACGAATTTTATAAAGGTAAAGTCCTTGTCTG
>JAITVC010000172.1 GCA_031286005.1 Bacteroidales bacterium | reverse complement strand
CACCACTACTACGCACAAAACTTTGCGTGGCCCTCGTGGTGGCCTCATCATTATGGGTAAAGATTTTGACAATCCGTGGGGCTTGACTACTCCGAAAGGCGAAATCAAAAAAATGTCGGCATTGCTTAACTCGGCTGTATTCCCCGGCATTCAAGGTGGTCCGCTCGAACATGTGATTGCTGCAAAAGCCGTGGCATTCGGCGAAGCACTTTCGGAAGAATATTTGACTTATATCAAACAAGTAAAAGCTAATGCGCAAGCAATGTGCAAAGCCTTTATCGACAAAGGTTACAAAGTAATTTCCGGAGGTACGGATAATCACTTAATGCTAATTGACCTTCGCACGAAATTCCCCGAAATATCCGGTAAAATGGTTGAAAACGCTTTGGTAAAAGCCGATATTACGATCAACAAAAACATGGTGCCGTTTGATAGCCGTACACCGTTTACAACTTCCGGAATCCGTGTGGGTACAGCTGCTGTAACATCACGTGGTTTGAAAGAAGCCGATATGCCGGTGATTGTAGAGTTTATCGATGAAGTTATTTCCAATATTACCGATGAAGCTAAACTTGCGGAAGTTTGCAAAAAAGTGAATGCGATGATGTCGCAACGTCCGTTATTTGTAGGATAACGAATAAATCAGTAAACTTGTTGGGGCGGACCTATGTGTCTGCCCTTTTTTTATGCTCGTGGCAACTGTACAAAAAACGCAGTGCCATTCTCATTACTTTCAAACGAAATAGTGCCGCCAAACCGTTCGATGATGTTCTTTGTAATTGCTAAACCCAAGCCCATTCCCGATGTTTTGGTGGTAAAGTTCGGCTCGAAAATATGCGATCGGACATCGGGAGAAATGCCTTTCCCATTATCTTGGATGGTTGCGGTAACATGGTTTTTTGATGTTGATAGCGAAACACGGATGTGCGGATATTCCACATCGTTCACAGCCTGTCGGGCATTTTTCAAGACATTGATGAAGGCTTGATACAATTGTTTTTCATCGGCTAAAATACTGGTGTTTTCAATCGGTTCATCAATCTCAAAATGAATGATGTGATCCGTGTTCATCAACAGAACGGCTTTTTCCAAACACGTTTTGACATCTACTTCAACACGTTCGCCATTAGTTTGCTTCGCAAAATTAGCAAACTCAGAGGCAATCGACGAAAGGGTATCAATTTGTTCTATCATCACGGTTGAGAAGCGTTTCAGCCGTTCGTCAAAATCTTCTTTTTGATCGTTATGCGCTTTTTGAATCTGCTGAACGTTCAGTTTCATGGGCGTTAACGGATTCTTGATTTCATGCGCGATTTGTTTGGCCATCTCTGTCCATGCCATCTGACGTTCGGAATCTACTAATGGTTTCGTGAGTCGCTTCATGATGAGGAATACCAAAGTAAATGCCACAATAATCAGCCCAACAAACAAATTGATATAGGCTCTGACAAACGCCGAGATTTCTTGCCGCAATTCCGTTTGTTTGGCAAAATGCGGAATGTTCAAATAGCCTGCTAATTCGTTTTGATTATTTCTGAACGGCACATACGAACTGTAAAACGATAAATCATTCAACGTTTCTTTTTGGATATAAAAATTCTTGTGTTGCAAATTCAATTGATAAAAGGCTTGTGCATCCATGGTATCTCTGGATGGACGTTTTAAAACCTCATCCAATGAGGATTTCGCAATAAGTTGTCCAAGGGCATCATAGAAAAAAATATCGGTAAAAAACACGCTCGAAAATTCGGTTAACTTGCGTTGCAACAAGTCAGGGTCTTTCAAAATTTCCGCAGGTGTTTGATCGCCGAAGCGAAGTTCCATCAGTAATAACAGGGAGTATGTTTTTTCTCGGAGCACTTTTTGATTCTTTTGAGCATTTAAACGCTGCACATAAATCACGGAAGTTATACCAATCCCAGCAAATGTAGCGAACACAATACTTAAAATAGTCAATTGCAACCGTTGTGCAAAACTCGTGAAAAGAAAACTGCGGTGACGTGTGAATAAATAAGCTAATCCAATAAAAAAACTTAAAAGGAATACGAACGAGAATGTAGAAAGTCGGGTTTGAATATTCGGGATACGTCGGCTGATAACAAATACAGTCTCATCTCCCAAATCGTTCGTTGATACAAGCAAATGTTCGGAACTTTCATAATCTGTAAATGTGTACGGTTTGTATTCCGGCACAAAGAATTTTAACGGGAAATAAAAAGCTCCAATTTGTTTAACCAATTCGGAATGGTCGTAAAATGCCACACTGTAGCCTTTTTCCGAAAGGGTATTTTGAAACCAATCCACTCTTTCTTTAGCTACAAATTCGACATAAGCGGTTTGTTTTTCGGATATTTTAACAAAGCCCAAATAGTTGAAATCAAAAGGTGTTCGATGAACTTCAAACAAATTAGGATGGGTTGTTGCACGGCCTTGTTGCAGAATTTTTCCTTTAAAAAAAGCGCCGCAACTCACAATCGTAACATCATCTTCCAGCAACAATGAATCATCATTATCACACACGATCAAAGACACATTATAATTATCCGAAAATATAGAATCAACAGCATATTGCAGGTATTCGGTTTTTTTTACTTCCGTAGTTTGATCACTGAAAATTGCCGAATCCGATAGTATAACATCACGCCATATCTCAAATAACTGTAAGGCTTCGGTGTCATTATCTTTCAGCAAGATTTCCGCAAATTCCAACCGGTTGCGGTGTTCGTATTGAACTCGAATCCAGTTGTAAAACACAGCCACAACAGCTGATGCAATGAGCAGCATGAACAGCCATCGCAGTAAATTCGGTTGACTTTGATTTTTCGGCTTTGCTATCATGACAACGTTTGTTTAATAAACGCTAAAATCTCTTTTTGACCTATATTTTGAACGGAAGATGTTTTGAAAATCGGTGGGATTTCATCCCACGTTTTCGACATTTCTCGTTTGAATGCAGCAATATTTTTATCCGTTTGAACAGCTGAAATCTTATCCGTTTTGGTAAATACCAAAACGAACGGAAGCCCATGTTCGCCAAGCCAATCGATGAATTCCAAATCAATTTTTTGTGGCTCTAAACGAGAATCAATCAACACAAAAACGCAATATAACTGTTCCCGTTTCGTTAGATAATTCACAATCATGCCCTCCCATTTTTCACGGTTGGATTTGGCCGTTCGAGCATAGCCATAACCCGGCAAATCGACCAAATACCATTGATTTTGGTTAATCGAGAAATGATTGATAAGTTGTGTTTTTCCCGGTTTTGCCGAAGTCTTTGCTAAACCTTTATTGTTGCAAATCATATTGATCAGTGACGATTTCCCAACATTGGAACGCCCGATAAATGCAAAGTCTGGTACTTTATCGTTTGGACATTTTTTGTAATCGGTATTACTGATAAGGAATGTGGCTGAGGTAATTTTCATGATTGAATTTTTACAAAGATACAAAAAAAATATGAATTGTATTATTTGACCACGTTACCCATCAATGTAATGGCACTGCACCCGGTGACTTGCACATTCACATAATCGCCTATTTTTTCATCCGTGTGATTAAAAACCACAACTTTGTTCTGCGAGTTGCGCCCGAAATATTGGGTTTTGGATTTTTTAGAGATGCCTTCTACCAAAACTTCAAAGGTTTTGCCAACCTCGGCTTTATTACTGATATGTGATAGCTCTTGTTGGTTTGCAATGATTTCGGCCAAGCGGCGTGATTTGACATCTTCCGGAACATCATCCTCATAATTTTTTGCCGCAAACGTGTCCGGTCGTTCGGAATATTTAAACATGAAAGCAGTGGCATAACCTACGTCGTTCATCAGTTTAATAGTTTCTTGATGGTCTTCTTCTGTCTCTCCGCAAAATCCTGCGATAATATCCGTTGAAAGACTGCAATCGGACAAATAACGACGGATGGCCGAAATTCTGTCCAGATACCATGCTGTGTCGTATTTACGTTTCATTTTTTTTAGCATTGCATTGCTGCCCGATTGAATGGGCAGGTGGATTGCTTTGCAAATATTCGGATAACGGCTCATGGTTTGCAGCAGTTCATCACTCAAATCTTTGGGATGTGATGTGGCAAAACGCACACGAAGTAGAGGATTGACTTCTGCAACATGTGCCAAAAGTTGTGCGAAATTCACATCCTGAAAATGGTATGAATTGACGTTTTGTCCCAACAGCGTAACTTCACGATAGCCTTGTTCAAACAATTTTTTGGCTTCATTCACGATGGTATCCGTATCTCGGCTGCGTTCTTTTCCTCGTGTATAAGGTACTACGCAATAAGCGCAATAATTTTCGCACCCGCGCATAATGGCAATAAATGCCGAAATTTGGTTATCGCCCACACGAACAGGTTCAATCTCGGCGTAAGTCTCTTCTTCCGAAAGCAGAACATTGGCTGCCTTTTGGCCGCTTTCAACCGTATTTAGCAAGTTGGGCAAATCGCGGTAGGCATCCGGCCCAACAATTAAATCCACAGACTGCTGCAACGTCATTAGTTCTTCTTTCAAACGCTCGGCCATACAGCCCAATATGCCGATTTTGACATGCGGTTTTTTCTTTTTGGCCGAACTAAATTCCTGCAAACGGTTGAGTACACGCTGTTCGGCATGATCCCGAATGGAACAGGTATTCATCAAAATAAGGTCGGCCTTTTTATAATTATCAACAGGAGTATAGCCACTCTCAGCCAACACCGAATGCACAATTTCGCTGTCGGCAAAATTCATCTGACAGCCATAGGTTTCTATAAAAAAAGTTTGATTCATTTTGCAAAGATACGAATTATAATTAACAATTGCCACCCCAAAAACTGACAATTTGTCAGTCTCAAAAACGCCTCTCATCATGAGCAAAATTTGCAACGAAGGATCACCGAAGGAGAAACGAAGCTGAAAAGTGCTGTTTTCTTTTACCGCCGAATTGTTAAAATGTGTTAAAAACTGTTAATAATTGTTAAAAACTGTTAAAATTCATTAAGATATGTTGGTTTATAGAAAATATGTTTTTACCTTTGCAAAAAATTTAGAACAATAAATCCATTTAATAAATCACTAAACCAAAACAACAATGAAAAAACAATCGTTATGCTTAACCTTTATGCTGCTTTTTGCAGCGGTTTCCTCGTCTGCACAAACCGTTTGGGGCTGCGGAAATGATGGAAAAACAGACCAAACAAGTAGAGTTGTCGCCACTCTACAAAACGGAACATTAACCATTAGGGGAATCGGCCCCATGAAGAATAACATGTCTTATTCGCCATGGCATCAGTCCCGTTCGGAAATTACGGCTGTGATTATTGAAGACGGTGTAACCCATATCGGAGATAATGCCTTTTACAAATGTAACCTAAAAGAAGCCCACATTGCAAGCACGGTAACCACTATCGGACAGTGGGCGTTTGAAGATTGCATTCTCTTGGAAACCATAGAAATTCCGGATAGGGTTGTGTCCTTTTCAATTTCGGTATTTAGAGAATGTTTTGGTTTGCGCGAAGTGAAATTTCTCGGTAATATGCCGACTTTTGGAACGAATACGTTTCTCGGTATTCCGGCCGTAACGCTGTATTATCCTTGTGGATCCACCGGATGGGAGAATTATAACGCAGCAAGCAATGAAACCATTCTGCCATTTGGCACATTTACGGTAAGTTTTAACAATGATTCGGAAACAATCACTCAAAACATCTGTCCAAACAATACGATTGCAGAGCCTGACAGACCTGAGAAAGCCAACCATGTTTTTGATGGATGGTACAAAGACAGCCTGTTTACAGAACGATTTAATTTCTCTACGCCGGTAACCAAAAATCTATCCCTTTATGCAAAATGGACGGCCTATTGGGATTGCAGCGAAGCTCAAGACGGCTCTATTGCGGCAACGATTGACGACGAAGGGACGCTAATCATCAGCGGACACGGAAAAATGATGGAATGGACGGTTGATGATGTGCCTTGGAAACCGTATAACAACGAAATTCTTAAAATCATTATCAACGATAGTCTAACAAGTCTAAGCGGAAGGGCTTTTGTGGATTGTGAGAACTTAACAACGGTGGTAAACCGTAACAAAGTGCCTCAACTTATAAATGCAAACGTTTTTTCGCCGACAGCATTGGCCAATATCAACCTGTCCGTGCCGATCTGCGCTAAGCAAAGCTACCAAGCTGTCGAAGTATGGAATCTTTTTGGCTCTATAACAGTGTTCAATACGGAAGAATGTATGTTTGACAGTATCGCAAAACTGAACACCGCCAACCTTAATTTGACCACAGACACCATACGGCTGAACAGCGAAATAAAAACCCTTGCCGATGCGAACGCTAAACTGAAAATAGATACCGCCGAACAGAATCGTACGATAGAGATTTTGAAAGATAGTAAAATGGCATTAGTTATCGACACTCTGCGCCTGTCCAATCAAGCAAACACGCTGATAATAGCCAATAACGCACTCAAAGTAGACACGGCAGAACTAAACCATACTATTGCCGACCTGCAAAACGACAAAACGGCTTTGATTGCCGACACAGCCTGCTTGCTCGAACAGCTTGCCATTTGCAAAGAAAGCAATAGAGATAACAGTATGCTGTTGGATATTATCAACAATCTTAAAACGGATACCATACGTTTGAACGGCGAAGTGCACCAACTCACGGCTGATAAACAAACCCTACAAGACGAAAATTCCATATTGGAACAAGATAATACGGAGCTCAATAGCGAGATAAGCACACTTACAACAAACAACGATGCGCTTAAAATAGACACGGCAGCATTGAACAAAGAGGTGTCAACACTTACCGAAACTAACGATGCACTCAAAACAGACACAACAGACTTGAAGGCCAAAATTACCGACCTGCAAGACGACAAAGTGGTGTTGATTGCCGACACTCTGCGCCTGTTTGGCCAGCTTACCCTTTGCGAGGAAAACAGCGGCGACAACGGCACTCTGTTGGATATGATTAATGACCTTAAAAACGACACTGCAACGTTGAATGCTCATATCGCAGAACTTAATAATGAGGCGGCCACACTTACCAAATCTAAAAAGGGATTGGAAGCCGATACCGTTCGTCTCAATGCAGAAGTGGCAACGCTTATCGAAGCTAACGAGGCATTGAAAATTGATACGGCCAATTTGAACGATGAGGTGGGCCTACTTACCGAATCTAAAGAGGTATTGAAAGCCGATACCGTTCGCCTTAATGCAGAAATGGAAATGTTTATGAAAGCCAATGATGCGCTGAAAGCGGATACCACAGAACTGAACGCCGAGATTGCTGACCTGCACTATTGGCTTGCCCTTTGCGAAGAAGGCGACAATGGCGAACTGTATGATATTATTGATGGCTTGAAAATCGACGTAGCCGACTTGAATGCCCATATTGCAACTTTGCAAGGGCTTTTGGCCGATTGTGGTGATGAAGAGCAAGTGCAACTGCTGCAAGATAGCCTCGCTTGGCTCAACCAAGTGTTGGCGGAATGTGAGAATCCTAATATCGTGCTGCAACCAATGTCTGACACAGACATTAAGGTGTTTCCCAATCCCGTTGTGGCCAAGCTGTATATCAGGATATTGAACAATTTCGACGGTTACAACCATCTCGTGGAACTCTACGACATGACGGGCAAACGGGTGTATCTCGGTCGTATTCCAACCGGCGCCACAGAATTCACAATAGATATGGCCACCTTCCGAACCGGCCACTACATCCTCCGCATCGGCAACCGCATGACGAAGATAATTAAAAACTAAATTTAGTGAATAGTGATTAGTGTCAAAGTTTGAAAAAGTAATTCGTAATTCAGAACTACTCACTATTCATTAATCACTATTCACTTTTCACCATTAACCAAAATACAATCATGAAAAAACACATCAGCTTCCTCTCCGCCCTAATCCTTGCAAGTGCAGTGCACGCCCAAACCCTAATCCTCCAAGGCGGAACGTCAGTATCCAAACTCAATTGGAATTTGGAACGTATCAGCACCCCCAACGCCATACACGATAAAGCCCTAAACGGGCATGCCATCTTTGCGGGCATTGATTATCTCGACAAACCGTATTTTAACCTCTCAAGTCATATCGGCCTAATTCGCAAAGGCGGATTGCACGATGTTCCCTTTTCGGAACAAACCACAGCCGATAAGCTCACGCTGGATTATGCGTCTGTCAACACCACGATAAACCTAAAATATCCGATAGATAAAACTTACATTCCGTTTGTGAGCATTGGCCCAAGATTGGATTATTTGGTTGGCCACAGCGAACATTTTGATGTGATAGCCGATTTGAACGAACTCCAACAAGTTTCGGTAGGCTTGCTTCTCGGCGCAGGCATTAAGATGAATGTAAAAAACGTTCAACTCGGTTTGCGTGCCGACTATTATCTAAACTTCAAGCCTATTGCCGACTGGCGCAACCAAAATCCTGGCAACGGCGGACACATACGGGTGAATACGTTTGGCGTAAGCCTAAGCGTGGGATATAAATTGTTGTAGTTGGGCAAACCTACGTGTCGCTCAACACCTCAAAATAAAAATTACCCCCATATTTCATTTTTTTTTCGTACCTTTGCAGAAAATTTCCAAACAGATATGAAAATAGCAGTTGTTGGTGTAACCGGTTTAGTTGGAACCGTAATGCTTAAAGTTTTAGAAGAATTTGGATACCGAGATATTGAATTGTTATCGGTGGCTTCGGAACGTTCGGTGGGAAAAACCGTAACGTATTTCGGGAAACCGCATACCGTGATTAGTATGAGCGATGCCATCGCACAACGCCCGCAAATTGCAATCTTCTCGGCAGGAGGCGCAACCTCGTTGGCCTTTGCACCGAGATTTGCAGAAGTAGGAACGTTTGTTATAGATAATTCGTCGGCGTGGCGGATGGATGCCGGCGTGCCTTTGGTGGTGCCGGAAATTAATGCGTCGGCCATCTCGAAAGACACGAAAATTATTGCCAATCCGAACTGTTCCACCATTCAAATGGTAATGGCTTTGGCGCCGTTGCATCGGGCTTATGGCATCAAACGGTTGGTGGTTTCAACCTATCAATCCGTTACCGGAACAGGTGTTGCAGCCGTTCGGCAGTTGGAAGACGAAATCGCAGGGCGTGAAACCGAAAAGGTTTATCCACACCAAATTCATCGCAATTTGTTCCCGCATGGCGGAAGTTTTAATGATGACGGCTATACCAGTGAAGAACAAAAATTGGTAGACGAAACCCGCAAAATTCTTTCAGCACCGAACATGCGAATTACGTCAACCGTAGTGCGTGTGCCTGTAACGGGTGGACATAGCGAGGCGGTAAACATCGAATTTGAACGAGATTTTGATTTGGATAACGTACGTAAGGTATTAGCCGAATTTCCGGGCATCGAAGTTATGGACGAGCCGGAAAAGAACATCTATCCGATGCCGTTATTCAGCGAGCATAAAAATGAAACTTTTGTAGGCCGCATTCGACGGGACTTTTCCAATCCAAATTCGCTGAACATTTGGATTGTGGCCGATAACCTGCGGAAAGGCGCGGCTACGAATGCTATTCAAATCGCAACGTATCTTATCCAACAGGAATTGGTTTAACATCCGGCGTGGCGACACGCTTTAATAATTATATCAAAACATTTAACCAAAAAAACATTAGTGTTATGAAAAAACAAATTCTATTCCTTGCATTCATGGTTGCTGCAATGGCAATCAATGCACAAAACATCAAACTTCCGGCACCTAAGAAAACCGGTGGAATGCCTTTGATGGAGGCTTTGAACAATCGCAAAAGCGGACGTGCGTATTCCGACAAAGCGTTGACGCAACAACAACTGTCCAACATGCTTTGGGCTGCAACAGGAGTGAATCGTGAAGATGGCCGTATGACGGCGCCAACAGCAAGCAACAATCAACAAGTTGAAATCTTTGTAGCAAACAAAGATGGTGTTTATCAGTATATGCCGAAAACTAACGAACTGAAAACTGTATTGAAAGGCGACAATCGCACGTTGTTTGCCAAACAACCTAATCATCAAAAAGCGCCCGTACTCATGTTATTTGTGGCCAACTACGACAAGATGGGTAAATATGATGACAATGCCAAATTGAAATATGGTTTCACCGATGTTGGCAACGTGTCTCAAAACGTGTATTTGTTTGCCGCATCCGAAGGTATGGCAAGCGTGGTTATGGGTATGTTTGAACCCGAACCTTTGGTTAAGGCTCTCAAATTAACACCTGCACAAAAACCTATTTTGACACAAGCAATAGGTTTCCCGGCGAACTAAAATAAACCGGACCAATTTAAAAACGGAATGCCTTTCAGCATTCCGTTTTTTGTTGCAATAACTTTATACCTATCCCACATTCCAAGCATCGCTTTAAATCGCAATAGTTCTTTTTTAGGAGCAACAAGCCCTGACTGTCGGACGCATTGTTCACAGCCATGCCACAGGCTTTCCATTGGCGGATGAGGTGATTATTTTCGCAAGGCATGTCTTGTAGAAAGCCAATAGCACGGTCGCACAGTTCCGGCTTGTCGCGCAATTTTCCAAAGGCAAAGAGAAAAGGGATAATTGTGTTAACGAAAATCAAATGCCGTGCGGCCTGGCCTAAGTCTTTAGGTTTTTCAGTCGAAAGTTTGTCGAAACAATAGTGCGTGTGCCAATACTCCGAAACGTCAACATCCAGCAAGTTTAACCCATCCAAGACGGTCTCAATCTGCAAAATCTCTTGGAATAATTGACTGCGTTGTTGCACGAGAGATGCAAAAAACGCCAGTCGTAAGGTTGGAAACGAGCAAGGTCGCAAACGCAGGAATTTGACCAATCCGCCGGCAATGGGTAATAAACGGAACTTCTGTTGCAGAAAAGCATATTCTTCTTGAAGCGTGCGTGGATAAGAATCTTTGAAATCGTCTTGCAAGAGTTGGGCTTGTCCAAACAAGATGGCTTCGAGTTGTAGGCGGCTGTTAGCCTGCTTTTGCAGAACTTTCAATGGCGTGCGTTTGGCGATTTGATAAAACGCATCGGCGTTGATATGCAACCCAAAACCACGCATTAAATATTGGTAAAACGTTTCTTCCCACGAATTGGCATTATAGGCCAAATCTACTAAAATGTCGTTCACTTTATGTTCCAAACGTTCGATATTCAAACGCTCCAAAACCATAATCCGAGTGTGATTAGGCAAATGTTGCAATTGTTTTTCGCAGGCCACAAAATACCGGTTCATTTGCCAATTTGCAAACATATCGTAGGTTTTTTCGGAAAATTTATGCTGCACAGAACATGTTGGAATGGTTGTGCCCACAGCACGCCGTGCAATACAATCATCCTCATAAACCACGTGCAGAATCACGGTATCGTAAGCCGGGTCACGCTCGTGATGATGGGTATACCAATCTGAACTCTTGATATGAATTTCCACATGCCCAGCCCACAAGGTGTCTCCGATGCGAATGCGGGCATTTGAGAAATCGGGGCCTCCGTCGGTGTTGCGAAATCCGGGATTAATGACTTCAACAAGCTCGTTATTGGCCGTCTGTAAAGGAGAATGCCACAGTTGAAATCGCCACAAGTAATATAAAAATTCTTCGTTCATAATTAAATTCCCAATCGTTCGTTAATTTTTGCAATCATCTTTTTTAGTTCGTCAAATTCGCTTTGATGAACGGTTTTTTCACTTTTTACGATGTGTTTCGCTTTCATCACGCCAAGATTGACTTCAAACGATGTTTCTGCGGATGTCGGAAGTCCCGAAAATAAAAGTTCATTAAGCAAACCGCCTGTTGACTCTAAGATTTCCGGCTCAATAGTTTCGGCTTCCATTGAGTTTAGGGTAGCAATGTTATTGGATAATTGCTTTAATTTTGCAAAAACCTCGACAATTGCGATGGTTGTTTGTGTGGCTTGAGGACTTTTTAGGATTGTAGCAAGCATGTACAATCCTTTTTCAGTAAATGCTTTGGGCGCATATTTCCGGTGTTGTCCTCTACCTTGTTTTTCTAAGATCAAAAAATTTGATCTTAAAGATTCTTCATTTTTTGAAATCAAAGAATTTGATTTCAAGTTGCCCCATTCGTCTTTATTTAGCTGAAAAATGTATCCTTTCGGAAATTTGTTGGGGTTGTTTTTTACGGCTTGGTTAATGTGCATAGTTTCCACACCATAAAGTTCGGCAACGGCACTGTCTAAAATCACGCTTTTGTTTCTGATGACCATGATTTTGTTGTTAACATCATTGAAATTGATTAAAGTTTCCATAGTTTGTTTATTTGTTTTCACTATATATAATGCTCAATTGTTGATTTTCGTATATGATTTTGGTTAAAAAGTGTTAAAATGTTAGTAAATGGCCTGTTTTGTTAATAACTTTTCCCAAAATCGAAGAAAATAACCATACTTTTACCTGTCCAGAAATTCTGAAAGCATAAAACAAGGCACTTTTTCCTGTTTAGAAATTCTGAAAGCGTAAAACAAGGCACTTTCTCCTGTTCAGAAATTCCGGAAGCATGGAACAAGGCACTTTTGCCTGTTCAGAAATTCTGAAAGCATAAAACAAGGCACTTTCTCCTGTTCAGAAATTCTGAAAGTGTAAAACATGACACTTTCCTCCTTTTAGAAATTCTGAAAGCATAAAACACGACACTTTTACCTTTTCAGAAATTCTAAATGGCTAAAACAGTAATCGGATAACTGCATGAGGCTATCAATCATCACTCATCACTCATAATTCATAACTTTTTTGTATCTTTGCGCCATGATTGCCGATGATTCTTTGAGACTTTTAGTTCAATCGCTTCC
>JAITVC010000160.1 GCA_031286005.1 Bacteroidales bacterium | reverse complement strand
GTGCTTTCTGCGATGCATCAACAGCATTTGAATTTTCCGGTACTGTTTGATGGTTCTTTGGCTATCCGGCGAGATAATCCGGCAGTATTGAGCCAATACTCTACGTTTGTGGTGAATCGCAAGAAAGAGATTGTTTGGAAAGGGTTGCCGATTGAGAGTGAGGAGTCTTGGCGGGCGTTTCGGAAAAAGATTCGGTGGCAGAGGTTCTTATCTGTGCCCGAAAACTAAAGAATAGCTATTGTCTTCACTACTTCTTGCGAAAAATGGGCATTGATTTTCTGGCGCACATCTTCTACCTCAAAACGCAAGTTGTGTTTTAATGCAGGCGAATCTACTTTGACGAATAAAATGCCGTTTTGCATCTCTGCTTTTACTGTGTGAGAAAGGGTTTCGGGCGACATCAACGCTTTCCAGATGTTGACTGCCTGCGCTTCGTCAAACAGATATTGCTTGTTGTGAACAGAGGCAAAGGTTTTGATTAATTCTGATAAAGGCTTAGGTTGATTCAACATGATTAGCAATGGTATTTTCGGCAATATCAAACAATTTAAAAGGGATGTTTTGAGCGTTCAAGATATGTTCCAAACGTTGCGCATCCGTATCGGTAATAAACACTTGACCAAAATCGTTGTGCCCCACCAATTCAAGCAATTGATGCACACGTGTATAGTCTAATTTATCAAATATATCGTCGAGCAAGAGGATAGGGAAGTAGCCGTTTTGCAGTTTGGTAAATTCCAATTGCGCCAGGCGCATGGCCAGCGTGAATGATTTTTGTTGACCTTGCGAGCCGAATTTTTTTACCGGAAAACCATTAATCAACAGCGCCAAATCGTCTTTGTGAACGCCTATTGTGGTATATTGCACGATGCGGTCTTTGGGCAGTTGTTGTTGCAATTGTTGAGCGAAAGACACATTATCCTGCAACTGCGAATTGTAGTAGATTTCGACCGTTTCGGCCCCATTAGACAGAATATTGAAATAATGTTGAAACAACGCTGAGAAACGTTCAAAGAAATCCGTTCGTGCCTCAAAGACTTTGGTGCCGAATTGCACCAAATGTTGATTGAAAATATCGCAAAGGGTTTCATCCACATAGTCGGATTTCAGCATTTTATTACGTTGTTCAAGCGCTTGGTTGTACGAAATCAGCGCTTCGAGATAGGTTTTGTCGAATTGCGAAATCACAATATCCATAAACTTGCGGCGCACATCGCTGCCATCGTTAATCAAATCGCTATCATACGGCGAAATCATCACTACGGGAAAGGCGCCGATATGCTCCGAAAATCGGTCGTAATCCTTTTTGTTGAGGCGCATAACTTTTCGTGTGCCACGTTTTTGAATGCACGACACAAGGTCTGTCAGGCTTGATTTCTCAAACGTTCCATGAATGGCAAAAAAATCTTCGTTGTGCCGGATGTTTTGCATGTCGGCGCTTTGCACATAACTTTTGCAAAACGACAGGTAGTGAATAGCGTCTAATAAATTTGTCTTTCCAACACCGTTATTGCCTACAAAACAGTTAATATTGGGCGAGAAATCCAACGCTATGTCCGGATAGTTTTTGAAGTTTGTTATATGGAGTGATTTTAGAAACATGTTGAAACCTAAATTTTCTGCAAAGATACGGAAAAAATATCTAAAATGTAAATAGTGTATATTTCAGAGCTTTGCAAAATAAACACACAAAAAACTATAAAAATAGTTGCACAACTAAAAAATTAGTTGTAACTTTGCGGTGTGAAATAGTAAGGGCGAATTATTATTCGCCCCTACCAAAATAGAAAAATCATGAGCAAAAAACTTTTTGATGAATCGTTAAATTTAACCAAAGCCGAAGAACAGGTGATGCAATTGCTTTGGGAAAAAGAACAGGCGTTTGTGAACGACCTTTTAGAGATAATGCCCGCTCCGAAACCGGCATACAACACCGTATCCACCATTATCCGCATTTTAGAGAAAAAAGGATTTGTTGCACATCGTAGTTTTGGAAAAACATATCAATATTACCCCATTGTATCACAATCGCAATATGTATCCAATTCGTTAAATCGCTTAAATAGCACGTATTTCAAAAACTCATTTGCCGGCTTGGTTAACTTTTTTGTGGAAGAAGGGAACCTTAAGCGGAAGGAGATTGATGAGATTTCGGAACTTTTACAGACTTTAAAACAAAAAAATGGCAAACGGTAAATGGTTAAGGGTAAAAACTATTAACCCTTGACCTTTAACCCTTAACCCCCAAAAAGCAAATATTATGTATAATTCACTTCCTTTTGATTTCTGGAGCGCCTACATGCTCCCATCCGGCACAGCATTGGCCGTTTTCTATCTGTTGTATAAAGGATTGGTTAGAAATGACTCGCACTTGAACACACGGCGGTTTGTGATTTTGGGCTTCTTGATGTTTGCGATGGCATTGCCGTTCTTGAATTTTGAAATCCCTGTAAGTGATACTATCGGTGGCGAAGCGGGAATGTTTTATTTAAGCATGGTTGCCGTTCAAGAACACAGTCCTATTTGGCTTAATCCGGTTACGATTACGGGGGCAAAAACGATTTCTATGTTAAACATTATCGGTTGGATATATCTCATCGGCGTTGTGTTTTTGGTCAGTCGCGGGTTTATTGGTGTTCTGCGTTTGGTGGCGTTTTCACGAAAGGGGAAACGCTTGCCGACAAAGAGCAAGAACATCGTTTTGAGTACGCATATTTCAACAGCATTTTCGTTCTTCAATCGTATATTTATTCCCGAAACGTGGTACAACGGCGAAGAATGCAATTTGGTGCTTAGCCACGAAGAGATACACGTGAAGCAAAAACACAGTTGGGATTTAATGCTCATGGAAATCATTTGCATGGTGCAATTCTTCAATCCGTTCGTATGGTTGCTCAAACGGGAAATGCGCCTAAACCATGAGTTTTTGGCCGACCGTGGGGCATTGGAACAATGCAGCGATAAACACTATTATTTTCAATTATTACTACAAAAAGTTATCGGCAAACAACCTATTTTAGTACACTCATTCAATTATTCACCAATAAAACACAGAATCATGATGCAAATTGCAAAACCCGCCAGATTATTGAGCCAAGTTCGGTATTTGGCATTCGTCCCACTTGTTTTGGCGCTAACATTTTTGTTTGCCTGCCAAGAAAAACCCACACCTTCGGAAGATGTAATTGCTTCTGAAGAACCAACCACCATTTCAGTAAACGGAAAAGGTATTTTTCCAAATGAAGAAGAACCTCTTGTTTTTGTAGATGGAAAAGAAATAGAAGGAGGCTTGAAACAGTTGAAGGCCGTTGTTTCTAACGAAGATATTATGTTAATGGAAGTTTTAAAGGATTCGTTGGCCATTGCTGAGTATGGCGAACGTGGTGCAAATGGGGTCATTCTCATCTCAACAAAATCGAAAGTTCCACAGTTCTACGAGAAAGAAAATAAACAATCGTCTGCTAAACAAAATTCCGAAGACCAAATCTTTCAAGTTGTAGAAGATAATCCTAATTATCCCGGTGGTGAAGAAGCCCGCCAAAAATATTTGGCCGATAATATCGTATATCCAGCAACGGCAAGAGAAAGTAACATCAAGGGAACAATTTATATCACGTTTGTGGTTGAAAAAGATGGCAGTATTTCCGATGTTAAGGTTGTGCGCGGTATTGGTGGCGGTTGCGATGAAGAAGCCGTTCGGGTGGTTAAAGCCATGCCGAAATGGATACCGGGAAAACAACGGGGCCAAAATGTTCGTGTGCAATTCATGTTGCCAATTAAATTTACGCTGGGATAGAGATGCGGAAAATCATTTTCATGACAATTTGGCAGGAAATGATAACCTTTGACACTGCTCTTTTTTGAGTTAAATTTTTCATAGAGGGAGCATACAGAAACCATACAGGAAGGATACAGGATAAGTATATGGAAAAACGACACTTTTTAGTGCCGTTTTTTCGTTTTTTCGTCCAAAATAGAGAATCGGGACTGACATTTTGTCAGGTTTTGGATTGGGGCGAAATGGGGGCGAAAATATTCGACCTCTACGGGTTTTTGGCAAATTGTACTGAAAAACTAAATAATTTTGAATTTTCCATTCTTAATTTTCAATTAAATTTCGTATCTTTGCAACGGCAAAACTTTAAAAATTCACAAACTTTCGCTGCTAATTATAACAGCGAAAATTGTATAAAAATCAAACTTTCGCTGTTATGGTAATACGAAAAAAATACTTGGAACAATTGAATAATTTGCGAGATGTCAATGTTATAAAAGTCATAACAGGCATTCGTAGGGCAGGAAAATCTACCCTATTCAAACAATTTCAAGATGAATTGCGGACTTCCGGTGTGAAATCCAAAAACATTATCCACATCAATCTGGAAGAGATGGAAAATGCCCCTCTTCTTAATGCCTATACGCTGAATGATTACATTATGAAGATGGTTGATAAAAAACAAAAAAATTATGTTTTTTTAGACGAAATTCAGATGGTTCCGGAGTTTGAGCGTTTGGTAGACAGTTTGTTTGTAAAAGATTATATTGACCTGTACATAACGGGCTCAAACGCATTTTTTCTTTCTTCCGATTTAGCAACCTTACTAACGGGTAGATATATCGAAATCAAAGTGATGCCATTTTCCTTTGCAGAATTTTTGTTAGGCTATACGGCAAGTCCTTTTGACAAAACTTTTGATCATACTTTTGGTTACAGCAAAGCCGAAATCTTTAATCACTATCTGCAATATGGCGGATTTCCGGAAGTATTAAACTTCTTGAATGCCGACAAAACAGATGAAATAAATCGTTATTTGTCGAGTGTTTACAGTACAATCCTTGAAAAGGATATTATGAAACGAAACAAAATCCGTTCTAAATTTGATTTTGAAAATTTGGCCAAATTTATGTTCGATTCTATTGGGAATACGGTTTCTCCTAACAGTATCGCTCAAACAATGACGTCCAACGGGAATAAAATCAATAAGGAAACAGTAGATAACTATCTGTCCCATTTACTCGGTAGCTTTATTTTCTATCACGCAGACCGATATGACATTAAGGGTAAAAAATTACTACAAACACTTGGCAAATTTTATGCAGTAGATTTAGGCTTTCTATCGGCCATGTTCAATCGAGACTTGCAGTTCAACAAAGGACATAATTTGGAAAATATTGTCTATCTTGAATTGTTGCGACGTGGATACGCAGTGAATATTGGCAAGGCAGATAATACGGAAATAGATTTTGTTGCAAAAGCCAAAGGTGAGATAACATACATTCAAGTGGCTTGGACGGTTAACGATGAGACTACATTCCAACGTGAAATGCGACCTTTTGAATTGGTAAAAGACTACAACAAACGCATTCTTCTGACAACAGATATTGAACCGGCTTCAACATACAAAGGAATAGAGAAAATCAATGTGATTGATTGGTTATTGAACTAATTGCAAGGAAAAACTAAATAATTTTGAATTTTCCATTCTTAATTTTCAATTAAATTTCGTATCTTTGCAAGCTAAAATAAAAACATTATGTTAGGATTCATCAAAAAATTATTGGGCGATAAGTCTACACGAGACCTGAAAGAAATCAATCCGCTGGTAGAAGCCACGTTGAGTGCTTATATGGAGATTGAAAAACTGTCGAACGACGAACTTCGTGCCAAAACACAGGAATTTAAAAATCGTATCAACACTTATCTTCAAGAGGATTTAAACGAAATCTCCCGCCTCAAAGGGGTGGCCGACGAGGAAAACTGCCCCATCGAAGAAAAAGAGGAAATTTACGACCAAATTGATAAACTTGAAACGGAGTTAAACAAGAAAATCGAGGATGTTTTGCTCGAAATATTGCCCGAAGCCTTTGCTGTGATGAAGTCTACAGCCAAGCGTTTTGCCGAAAACGACGAAGTGGAAGTGAGCATTATGCCTTGGGATGAGGCTCTTTCGGCTAAGCGCGACAATGTAAATGTTCGCAACGAAAAAGCCTACTATGCCAATGAATGGATGGCCGGAGGAAACCTCATTAAGTGGGATATGGTTCACTACGATGTGCAGCTTATTGGCGGTACGGTGTTGCATCAAGGCAAGATTTCCGAAATGGCTACGGGGGAAGGAAAGACGTTGGTGGCTACGTTGCCGGTTTATCTCAATGCTCTTGCGGGACGAGGTGTTCACGTGGTTACGGTCAATGATTATTTGGCCAAACGTGACTCGGAGTGGATGGGTATGTTGTTTGAATTTCACGGTTTGAAAGTGGATTGCATCGACAAGCATGAGCCGAGTTCCGATGAACGCCGAAATGCTTATCTGGCGGATGTTACCTATGGAACAAACAATGAATTTGGTTTTGACTATTTGCGGGATAACATGTGCCGTAACACATCGGAATTGGTGCAACGCAAGCATCACTATGCTATTGTCGATGAGGTCGATTCTGTGTTGATTGATGACGCCCGTACGCCGTTGATTATCTCCGGCCCTACAAGCAAAGGTAATGATCAAGAATTTGAAACCTATCGTCCGCAAATTGAGAAATTATACAACGCACAACGCAATTTAGCCACCCAATTGTTGGCCGAAGTGAAACGGTTGATGAGCGGAACGCCCACGGATGCACAGGAAAAAGAAGCCGGAAAATTATTGTTGCGCT
>JAITVC010000153.1 GCA_031286005.1 Bacteroidales bacterium | reverse complement strand
ATATGGAAATTATTGGATTAGCTCTAATGTTGTTTCTAAACTGATAAGTACTTGGGGTGCCGCTTATGGTGGTAAAAGCTCTGCCGGAGGCACGCTCGAGCAAGGTTCGGTGTCGTACTATTGGACACTCTCCCAGAGCGATACCGACAATGGCGTCAGCTCGTATTTCGCTTCGAACAATGGCCTCCGCCCTCAGGGTAAATTTCCAAAGAACAATGGATTTACACTCAGGTGTGTGAAGGATAATTAAGAATGGAGAATTGAGAATTGAGAATGGAAAATTAAGAATTAAAAGAAAATTGCAAATTGATAAAAGGGCCTAATGGGGCGGTTATTTAGTTTATGGGTTATGGGCTGCCCCGAGGCCTTTTTTTAGTGAATAGTGATGAGTGAATCGTGATGGGTTGGGTGATGTCTCGGCTGCGCTCGACATGACGGGGGGATATAGGGAGAGTACAGCGGTAGTACAGCGACAGTACAGCGGTAGTACGGCGGTGATAGAAGGACAAATGGGAATGGAGAATGGAGAATTGAGAATTAAAAGAAAATTGCAAATTGATAAAAGGGCCTAATGGGGTGGTTATTTAGTTTATGGGTTATGGACTGCCCCGAGGCCTTTTTTTAGTGAAATATTTTTCGTATCTTTGTGGAATGAAAAAAAAGTTTCGTGGAAACAATTACTTTGCCAATACAAGATCTCTTGCGAGTTTATTTGGACAGTAAACGATAAAGCAAACAGACAAAAGGGCCTATGGGGCGGTTATTTAGTTTATGGGTTATGGACTGCCCCGAGGCCTTTTTTTTAGTGAAATATTTTTTGTATCTTTGCAGAGTAAAAAAAAAGTGTCGTGGAAACAATTACTTTAACCTACAAAACAAATGATGTTTTTGCAAAAAAAACATTGGACTACTTTCTGTCACTCGGTATTTTTCAAATGCAAAAAGCAGAAAAAAATCAAGTACAAATAGGCATGGATGAATACAGACAAGGAAAGTACACCGTAGTAAACAAAGGCAAAAATGGGAAATAGAGCCAATAAACAACGAATGACAGTAACGCAATTCTTTGCGAATTTGGCCTCTAATGAAGAACTGATTTTTGCTGTTGCATACACCAATTCGTTTAAAAAGAATGTGAAACTTTGCTATAAGCAAAATCTGGATTTAAATGAGCTGTATAATGTAATTGTAAATCTTGCAAAGTTCACTATTTATTACCGCATATCAATGACTTCCACGCCGGGAAATTTGGCTACGTCGAAAGAGAAATCGCTATCTTTAGCGGGGGCGTTGGGTTGCATTTTATCCACTCTAAACGTGATTATCGTGCCGTTTTTGTCGTGGATTTCGCTATATACAATTGTATTTTTTGCTTTATCCGAAACAATTCTCACTTTGTGAAAATTCCGGTTTCGCAAAGGGTTTAAGTCTACAATCATGACCGGAATGCCTTTGTCTTTATCTTCGCGAATCAGTTTGGCTCGAAAGTTCTTTTCGTAATTATCAATCAGCGCTATCGGATTCATGATTTCTGAGGCTTGGGGGTCAACTTCCGTAATTTGCACTTCTTTGGACTCTTTGTTGTAACTCCAAACGTTTTTGCCGTCGGAAATGGAGTTCTGCCCCATGAATGTCAAATTATATTTATTATTTTTGAGCAGGATGGTGCCTTTCTTTTGGTCTTTGATTTTTTCTTGTTTATTTTCCAACAAATAAGAGAAATCTATTTTTAGACTGGTGTAAGATTTCAACTGTTTGCGCACGGCATCCAAAACTTTATGCGCTTTGGGGTCGTCAATCCCACCTCTTTCTGTTTTCTTGATTTCTTTTTGCGCTCTACGTTGTTCACGGCGTGGGTTTTGAGAAATAGCACTACTGATAGTAAGAGTAAGCAGGATGATGATGGTTAAGATTTTTTTCATATCGTTGTGTTTAAGTTTTTTGATTATAGTTGATTCAATAAATTATCCAGTTCTTGCAGGGTTTTCACGTTAACTTCACGTGGTTTGCTGCCTTGCGAGGGGCCAACAATTCCGGCGTCTTCCAACTCGTCCATCAATCGTCCGGAGCGGGCATATCCAAGTTTCAGTTTTCGCTGAATGAGCGATGTTGAGCCGCTTTGAGCAGATACAATCAGTTGTGCCGCATCTGCAAACATGGCATCTCTATCATCGGCCGAAAACACACCTCCTCCGGAGTTGTTAGATTCGTCCGCACATTCGGGTAATTCGTAGGCAGCAGGATAACCTCGCTGTTCGCCGATAAAGTCAGCCACACGTTCAATCTCCGGCGTATCAATCAAGGCGCATTGAATACGAATTAATTCGTTGCCTGTCGACAATAGCATGTCGCCTTTACCAATTAATTGATCCGCTCCCCCACTATCCAAAATCGTGCGTGAGTCAATTTTTGAGGTTACCCGAAATGCAATCCGTGCCGGGAAGTTTGCCTTTATAGTCCCGGTAATAATGTTTACAGACGGACGCTGGGTAGCAATAATCAAGTGAATGCCGATAGCCCTTGCCAATTGCGCCAAACGTGCAATCGGCAATTCGACTTCCTTACCGGCCGTCATGATTAAATCGGCAAATTCATCCACCACCAAAACGATGTAAGGCAAGTAGCGGTGGCCATCGTTGGGATTCAACCGGCGAGAGATAAATTTTGCATTGTAATCTTTAATTCCTTTAACTTGCGCATCTTTCAGCAAATTGTAACGCGCATCCATTTCCACGCACAACGAGTTTAGCGTATTGACAACCTTTTTTGTATCGGTAATAATGGCATCTTCTACGTTAGGCAACTTGGCCAAATAATGACGTTCAATTTTGTTGTACAGCGTAAGTTCGACTTTCTTCGGGTCTACCATCACAAACTTCAAATCGGCCGGATGTTTTTTGTACAACAACGATGCTATAATGGCATTCAATCCTACCGATTTTCCTTGACCCGTTGCTCCGGCCATCAGCAAGTGCGGCATTTTCGCCAAATCAGCCACATAGCATTCGTTTTGGATGGTTTTGCCCAAAGCAATAGGTAAATCAAATTTCGTATCTCTGAAATTGGCCGAATCCAACATCACTTTCATCGGCACAATTTGCTTGCTCATATTCGGCACCTCAATACCAATCGTGCCTTTTCCGGGCATGGGAGCAATAATCCGGATGCCAAGCGCAGCCAAACTTAACGCAATATCGTTCTCCAAATTTTGAATCTTGGAGATCCGAACGCCCGAAGCGGGAACAATCTCATAGAGCGTAACCGTTGGCCCAATCGTGGCTTTAATCTGCGCAATATCTACACCAAAACTTTTCAAGGTGTTTTCGATGAGCTTTTTATTTGCCATCAGCTCTGTGGATTGCTTTGAAGTGTCCACATTTCCCATGCCGTAGTCTTCGAGCAGATTTAAGGTTGGGAATTTATAATTCGGCAAATCCAAATACGGGTCGTAAGGGGTTTCTATGCCGTGTTGGCCTATTGCTTCATTGGCAATTTCGTCTTCATTTTCTCTATCTTCAGCTTCGGTGTAGCTTCGATGTAGCTTTGATGTAGCTTCGATGGTGTCTTCTACAATAAAAGGCACTTCGTCATCTTGTGGCAGGTCGGCACTGACCTCAGCATTCTCAATCGCTTGCATCAGACTGAAAGGAATATCTTCCGTTTCCATTGGCAACTGGGTTTCAGTCTCAAACTCAGATTCTGTTACATTATCATCCGTTTCGAGAGATTCAACCGTTTCAGGTTTGTCCGGAAAGAGTTTGTATTTCAATTTTGCTAATACCTTTATCACATTCCAACCATACGCCAAAAAGACAAAGATAAACAATACGCCGGCCAACAAAATCAGTGTTCCGGGCGTACCGATAGCCGCATTCAAATAGTTCGCTATTTCGTACCCAAAAATACCCCCAAGAATACTCCATTGACCTAATGCCAAAGTTGCAAAGCCTAAAATTACCGATGCCCAAACAACAAAGAATACCGCATGTACCACTAATCGCCGTATTTTCAAGAACGGAATATTTAGCAGTTTCAAGCCTATTCCTACAGCAATCAAAATAAATAGAAACGAACTCAATCCAAATCCATTCCGGATAAAGACATCTGCAACGTATGCGCCCATCCGCCCTGCAATATTGCGGATTTTAGTTGATGAATCCGTAATTAAATCGGCCGTTGAGATGTGTGATATTTGGTCAAAATCCACCCACCACGAAAACAAATACGACGCAAACGCAAACAATGCAAACAGCGCAAATGCCAAGAAAAACACACCGCTTGCAAAGCGAAACTTTTCGCTCTTTAAGGTTTGCATCGACACGTTTTCGGCAACAGTATCATCGACTGCAACTGTTTTTTTAGTTTGTTTGGCCATGTTAATTGTTTACTTTTATCAATTGAGAGGATTGTATTTTTAGGATATTCGTTTCGTGATTTTCCAGTCCTTGCGTGGAATCCTGACGATACAGCCGTACGGTATTGTGGAAACCTTGATACGGCATTGTTTCCAAGTAACGTTCATAGTTGGAATTTCCGAGTTTGAGCAATTGTAATACATAGCGCACCACATCATACCCCACGTAGGCATATTGGTCGGGAATAGTTTGATAGGTTTCAAAAAACAACAGTTCAAAATTCTTCACATCCTCACGTTGGTGATCCACGAAAAATGCTTCGGCATAATGCGTTTGCAAGTCGTTCAAATAAAGCAATTCCGTAAATTCAAATTGGGATAGTTTTTGTAAGCAATACAACACATTCGACGAATTTTCACGCTTGGAAATGTTTGCCAAAACCTCTGTAACAAACACTTCGTTGTCGGATAAATATACAATTGCGTGGTCATTCTTATGCGATAGAAGTGTTTGAAATTGATTAAATTTTTCTTTTGAAATATCAAAGAAAACCGGCATAGAATCGTACGGTCTCAATGTTTCAAAATATAGTTTAACATAGTCCGAACGCAATTTTTCTTGTGGAATGCTATCATTCGTCAAGACTACTATACGTTGATTAATGCTGTCTTGCGTAACATAATTCAGTAATGTATGCAATTGACTTTTTTCAGAAGGATTAATCTTGATCACATAAGGATT
>JAITVC010000122.1 GCA_031286005.1 Bacteroidales bacterium | reverse complement strand
ATGCTTTGCATCGCTATGATGGCGCTTGTGCCAATATTCACGGGCATTCTTATCGTTTGGAAGCTACCGTTGTGGGGCCTATTGCAACCGATACGGCCAGTCCGAAATGCGGTATGATTATGGATTTCGGCGATTTGAAACGAGTTGTGCAAACCACCGTTTTGGATAAAGTGGATCATGCGCTGGTGCTAAATTCGGCGATGAAAAACGACGAAAACGTGCAATTCTTTGCGTCTTTGCAAAATGGTTTCGGAAATATTGTTTGGGTGGATTATCAACCTACGAACGAAAACTTACTGCAAGATTTTGCAACAAGAATTCAATCCGAATTGCCTGATGGCATCACATTGGTAAAATTGCGGATGTATGAAACTAACGCCTCGTTTGCCGAGTGGACGGTCTAAAACAGATAGCCCGTATTGACATATAGACTGCCGTTTCCGTCTTGTTTATTTAACGGTTTGGCATAGTCGACGGCAATGATGAAATTTTGATTGATGACGATGCGAAAACCTGCGCCGGCAGCAGTGTGTAACTTGTCTTTTTGGTTGAGGTTAATATGATCCTGCCAATCGAGAGTTTCGCCATTTCCACAGTAAAGACCTAAATCATACTTGTAGTTCCGTATTACTATACCGCCATCAAAAAACGCATTCAAACCTAAATACACATTTTGATTGGCTGCTTTAAAACTCACAAATTTCCAACGCCATTCGGCATTGAAAAACGCCTCATCCAAACCTTGCACCCGGTCGCGCATAATGCCACGAACGGTGCGATAGCCACCCAATCCATCACGGTCATACTCTCGGCCAATCGTACTAAACACCGGCAAAATATAATACGGCACATAGCTCCCGATGCTGCCTTGATAATTCAATCGATAGGCGAAAGTGAGCGATTTTTTGGCCATGGATACATAGTGTCGAAAAATGAACATATAGCGGTTGTAAGCGTTTGTAGAGCCTAAAGATTTAGGTGCAAGCGTGATGTTGGTCTCAGCCCAAATGCCGCTTGACGGTGCAGGCTCGAAATCACGTGTGTCGTACATCAATCCACCTCGCAGAGCGCTGGTACGGCCTCCGCCGATTTCGTTGTTTGGAATAATGCCCCACTTGATGTATTTTTCGTAAAGGGTTTCGTCCCAAAACTGCTCGCTTTCCGGTTTGCCTTTGTTGATTTTGTTTTTATCAAGAACGCTGTAATCATACCAGCCAAAATAATAACTGCCCTGCCAATACCAATTCTTCATCGGTAGTTTGCCTACAAAATCGGCTTTAAGGCTGATATTTTTACGACCTAACCGATAAAATGCCGACACGCTGTCTGCATAATAGTTCGCTTGATAACCGTTGTAGCCATAGAAATCCATAGCTTGGTCGAGCATAATCGTTGCTGCAAGCGACATTCGGATATTGGGGATTAGATTTTTGGCATCATACGTTAAAAAATATTGCTGCGAGCCTTTGGAATAGCCTGCTGCTTCAATATACCATTGTTGCTTTGGCACGGGATAATACGAACCATCGCCGAAATCAAAAATATTGAGCAATCCGCCGTATTGTAAACCTTTGTCTGCATCAAATGCTACAATCGGCAACGGCCCGAACGAAATACCTTTTTTGATAATATCGTTGGTGTCTTGCGCTTGAATTGCAAACGCCGAACTGATTAGGAAAATTATGTATAATTTAGTTTTCATTTATTTTGGGTGTGTGCCGTGACCAGTAGGATGAAATCAGCAACCCTGAAATAATATGCCAAATGCCCCACCATGCTGTAATAAACAGCATTCCGCCAATGGCCATATCCGGGGAAAAGATTTTAGGATTAAACAGCAAAACCAAACCTAATCCCGAATTTTGGATGCCGGTTTCAATCGTTAATGTTCGGCGATCTTGTTCCGGTAATTTAAATAGCGATGCAAAGCCAAAGCCTGTTCCTAAAGCAAAAAAATTGTGCATCAACACTAAAACGAAAATGAACAAAATATGTTTCAAAAACAACTCTAAATTATTGCTAAACGCCATCACAATCATAATCACAAAGAAAATAATAGAGAAGTATTGCATCGGTTTTTTCAGCTTTTCCGCCACTTTGGGTAGAAATCTTACTGTGAGCATACCCAATACCAACGGAACGCCAAGCAAGAGCAGCACCGTCTCAAACATTTGAAAATTATCAATGGTCAGTTCTTGTAAGGCGTTATGTGCATGTTTGTTCACATAGTTTACATACATACCGCCCCAAAACGAAAAGTTAAACGGTGTCGTAATTGGCGACAATACGGTTGTTGCAGCCGTTAAACTAACCGAAAGTTCAGTATTGGCGCGCGAAAATTGCGACATGAAATTGGAAATGTTCCCACCCGGACAAGCGGCTACTAAAATCATGCCCATAGCCACCATCGGCGTAATCCAGTTACTTAACAAAACGACTACTAAAAACGTAACAGCGGGCAAAGCCACCAATTGCGAAATCAATCCCAACCATACGGATTTCGGATGCCGCAAAACATCACGAAATACCTGCATTCGAAGCCCCAACGCTACTCCAAACATCACAAACGCCAACACAATGTTGACAATTTGCATACCACCTGCGGAAAAATTAATACGAACGTGGTCTAACGATTGTAGCTGCTCATACATAATACGTTGATAGTGATTAATGATTAGTGAATAGTGATTAGCAAGTTATAAGTGCATTATTCACTAATCACTATTCACTATAAATTATTCTCCCAAAAATGCTTTCAAGTGCTTGCTTCTCGACGATGATTTCAATCGACGAATAGCTTTTTCTTTGATTTGACGAACCCGTTCGCGTGTTAAATCGAATTTAATAGCGATTTCATCCAACGTATAACCGTGTCCGTATCCGATGCCGTAGAACAAATTCAACACATCTCGTTCTTTCTCGGTGAGCGTGGCCAATGAACGTTCGATTTCGCGTGCAAGTGATTCACGAATGAGCAATTGGTCGGTGGTTGGATTGTCTTCGTTGATATAAACATCAATGAAACTGGTTTCTTCATCTTGCACCAAAGGTGCATCCATAGAGACATACCGGGTTGTGATGTTCATCACTTCGGAAATTTTATCTTTGGATAAATCCAATGAATCGGCAATTTCGTCGACAGATGGAGCACGCTCGAATTTTTGTTCAAGTTTCGAGGTTTCTTTCTTTATTTTATTCAATGAACCGACTTGATTGAGCGGTAAACGCACAATCCGTGATTGTTCGGCCAGAGCTTGCAAAATAGATTGACGGATCCACCACACGGCATAGGAAATAAATTTAAACCCACGAGTTTCGTCAAAACGGCGTGCGGCCTTGATTAATCCGAGATTGCCTTCATTGATTAAATCGGGAAGACTTAATCCTTGATTTTGGTACTGTTTGGCAACCGAAACCACGAAGCGCAAATTGGCTCTGGTCAATTTTTCCAAAGCACGTTGATCGCCATTGCGAATTTTCTGTGCCAAAACCACTTCTTCTTCTGCGCTAATTAGTACCTCTTTACCAATATCTTGTAAATATTTGTCCAACGACGCTGTTTCACGATTGGTAATGGATTTGGAAATTTTTAACTGCCTCATAATATGCCTTGATTTTCAAAAAATTAAACAAAAAAGTCCCAATTTGGGATGCAAAGATACACTATTTAACGTAAAAAAACAAAAAAAGTTACAGTTTTTTACCAATTTTTTATATCTTTTTTAACAAAGCCCCCGTCTATATCTTGTAAAATAGCTTTAACGCTTGAGGTTTGGCCGTTTCGCAAAAAAGTCAGTTCTACGGTATCGCCCGGACGGTGTTGTCCTAAAATTTCCAACAACTCGGCTTCTGTGTTCACGCTTTTGGTGTCGATTTTCAACAAAATATCTTCTACACGAAGGCCCGCTTTGTCGGCCGCACTTTGTTTGAGCACATGGCCGATATAAATGCCTTCCACATCATCCAAATGATTAGCGGAAGCAATGTTTTGATCCATTGGAGCAAAGGCAATTCCAAGATAAGCGCGTTGAACATGGCCAAACGTGCGCAAATCTTCGCTTACTTTTTTGGCAATATTGGCCGGAATGGCAAACGAGTAGCCCGAAAAGGAACCGTTGTTCGATGCAATTGCAGTATTAATACCAATCAGTTCGCCATGTAAATTGACTAATGCACCGCCGCTGTTTCCGCTATTGACGGCAGCATCGGTTTGAATAAATGATTCGATAGGGCGTTCGCCGCCGCTCATTTTTTGCGACAAGATGTGGATGTTTCTGGCTTTTGCACTCACAATACCTGCGGTAACAGTGGAAGTGAGGTTAAACGGATTGCCAACAGCCAAAACCCATTCGCCAATGTGCACCAAATCGGAATTTCCAAAGGTTAAGAACTCTAAATTTTTCGCTTCGATTTTCAGCAAAGCCAAATCACTCGAAGGGTCGGTACCAATGACTTCGGCGGGATAAACCTTGCGGTTGTTTAGCGTGATTTCGACTTTGGCGGCATTTTGCACCACGTGATTGTTGGTTACAATATAGCCATCGGCAGAAATTACCACACCGGAACCGAAACCTTGCACTACCTGTGTGCTTGGGCGACCGAAGAACCCAAAATAATCGTCATAAAATCCGGTTTTCACCAAGAAATCAGATTTCACGTGAACGACTGTGTTCACAGAATATTCGGCAGCATCCACAAAATTAGGAACGTTGCCTGATGGCAATGGTCGAACGGTTGGCGTTAGCGTTTTTAGATCTTCGATAGGAGGAATTTGGCCGTTTGCATGTGTAAAAATGGCTACGGAAGCCAACGATGCAGAAACACTGATAAGTGTAATAATCAAAGCAGAGAAGAATGTTTTTTTAGTCATAATATCTGATTTTTTTAGGTTTGATGATACAAAAAATGTGCCAAAATAGGGGGGACTGACAAATCGTCAAATTAGGGACTAAAATTAAAGGGAGAAGGGTGCGGGGTGGCTGGGGGCGAGGTACGGTGTGTGTATCGCCCAACAATTAAAAATTAAGAATTAAAAGAATAACTTGTAGATAACTTGGTACCTTGTTGGTAGCTTGTTGGTGGCTTCTTGGTATGGAGTTGTAGTGGACTTAATGTGGAGTTGTAGTGGAGTTGATGCTTAGTTTGTGGTTTGTTGTAGAGGTGTGTGTTTTGTTATAAGCATTTTATTTTTAGTATTTAATACATTTTTTGTATTTATTTTTTGCGTATTCATTTTTTGGTTTTACGTATTCATTTTGGAGTTTTACGTATTCATCTGGTTTAGGATGATAAATGGTAAAAAGTTGAGTTTGCAAAGATACGAAAAAAAAATTAAAAATGAAGAGAGATTATGGATTATGAGTTATTTTTGTGTTAAAACTTGCTCATTTAGAAAGTCTATGAGTATGGATGGCAGGTTTTTATAGATCTTTAATATGAAATCGGGAGAAATTTCTAATTTATAGGTCTATAAACTCGAAATTTTTGTCTTTCTGCACGAGTGAAATTTGTAACGAAGGACGAGCGAAGGATCACCGAAGGATAAGCGAAGGATACCTTTATGAAAAACGGCGCTAAAAAAAAAGTACCGACTATTGCGGGGCGATGTGAGAAAATAATCGGCACCTCAAAAAACAGTTTGGTGTTCATAACGGTTAAATCATAATTTATAAATTTTTCGTATCTTTGTGGTTAGGTTATGCGTGTTGATTTTAAAAAATATCAATGTTTGGGTCGTGATTTTATCTTGGTGGATAATTGCGATGGGCGTTTGAATGCTTTGCAAAGTTCGGATTTGGCACGGCTTTGCGAACGGCGTTTTGGAATTGGTGCATCGGGAATTTTGCGATTGGATACGGTCTCTAAAACATTGGTCGAGGTTACGGCCTATAATTTCAACGGTCTGTTGGCCGAGTTTAATGCGGTGGATGCTGCGTGTGTAGCGGTATTTTTGAGGATGTCGAATCTTCCGGAAACCTCCGGACAGATTACGATTAACGGTCAAACGGTGCATTGTAAAATTACCTCTAATCATGAAACCATGTTTTTTGTGAATGTGCGGATTTTGGAGCCGATTGAGATCAAAAAAATATTTCAACAGTTTGTAATGGATTTTGGTGCCATGTTTTGCATGATTCCAATTGATGATGTGAGCCTTGTTGATGTGAAGGGAAAGGGCAGGA
>JAITVC010000114.1 GCA_031286005.1 Bacteroidales bacterium | reverse complement strand
AATGGACGAAAACACTGGCGTATTGACCGGAAAAGGTCGCACTTGGGGCGGATCTATCCTTCGTCCGGAAGCAACCGGTTTTGGTGGTGTTTACTTCGTTCAAAACATGTTGAAACAAGCCGGAAAAGACATTAAAGGTAAAACAGTTGCCGTATCCGGATTTGGCAATGTGGCTTGGGGCGCTACGATGAAAGCTACCGAACTCGGCGCTAAAGTGGTTTGCATCTCCGGCCTGGATGGTTATATCTATGACGAAGCCGGTATCGCAGGCGAAAAAATCGACTATATGAACGAATTGTTGCAAACTCGTAACAACGTGGTTGCACCGTTTGCCGACAAATATAAAACCGCTAAATTCTTTGCCGGTAAAAAACCTTGGGAATGCAAAGTGGACATTGCTATGCCTTGCGCTATCCAAAACGAATTGAACGGCGACGATGCTAAACAACTTATTGCAAACGGCGTTATGTGCGTTGGCGAAATCTCGAACATGGGTTGCACGGCAGATGCTATCCACGAATTGCAAAAAGCGAAAGTTATTTTTGCTCCGGGTAAAGCTGCTAATGCCGGTGGTGTGAGTGTTTCTGGTCTTGAAATGACACAAAATGCGGCTCACTTAGGCTGGACTCCGGAAGAAGTGGATGCCAAATTGCACCAAATTATGAATGACATTCACGAAAACTGTGTAAAATACGGTAAAGAAGCCGATGGTTACATCAACTACGTGAAAGGTGCGAATATCGCAGGCTTCATTAAAGTGGCCGATGCAATGATTGAATTGGGCGTTTGCTAAATTTAATTTTTTGATGAGAATGTAGGGGCAGGTTTTATACTTGCCCCTATGTTTTTTATGAAAAGTCTCATTTTTTTCGTATCTTTGTATACTATTATTTCCATTTATGAAAAAACTTATTTTTACTCTTTTTATTCAAATGCTTTGTTTAGCCCTGTTTGGTGCACCGGCAAAGCCTACTCCCAGAACACATACCCAATCGGACGGCACGCAGCTAACCGTGCGGCTTAGAGGCGATGAATATTTGCATTGGCAGGAAACAGCGGATGGCTACACGTTATTTCGCGAGGCTAACGGTGATTTTTCGTATGCTTGCTTAAATGCAGCCGAAGATTTGGTTTCGTCGAACGTGTTGGCGCATAATCCCGACCAACGCACGGCAAGCGAAACAGCCTATTTGCAACATATACAGACCAAATCAATTCTACAATCTCAAAGCGCAAAGAAGCGCACCGAACAAAGCCGGATGCGGCGAGCCAAACGAGCTAAACAGTTGGCAGCAGCAGGCCCACAGACTACAGGCATTCGGAAACAGCTGATTATTTTAGTTGAGTTTGAAGATGTGCAGTTTCGCTCATCGTATGACGGAACGGCCTTGAAAACCGTCCCCCTGTTTAACGAAATGGCGAATGGTGCTAACTATACTGAGAATGGAGCCAAAGGGTCGATACAGCAATATTATCAAGATAACTCAAACGGCAAGCTGAAACTTGACTTTACGGTGATGGGGCCGGTCAGATTATCTCGCCCATCAAGCTATTATGGTGCGGGAGAAGATGAAAATGCACCTCAAATGGTTATTGATGCGCTAACAATATTGGAAGCAGACGGGGTTGATTTCACGCCTTATGCCAATGCTTCGGGCGAAGTAGAAAGTGTGTATGTGATTTATGCCGGTTTTGGTGAAGAGCAAAGTGAGTATTGCCCGGATTGCATTTGGGCGCATCAATGGGAACTTGTTGACGGTTATGGCTCGATGGATTTCGGCGGTGTTACATTTGATGTGTACTCTTGCTCGTCGGAGCTGACGGGTGAAACTGATCAACCAACGAGTATTGGGGTAATTTGTCATGAGTTCGGACATGCTTTAGGTTTGATGGATTTATATGATACTGAATATGCGGCAAAAGGCCTTGGTCCTTGGAGTTTGATGGGCGAGGGCAATTGGAATGCCGAAGGGCATCAGCCGCCCTATTTCACAGGCTACGAACGATATTTGCTCGGCTGGACAACATTTGATTTGCTGCCGTCTAACAATGTTACTTTGACTCCAACGGGGGATTCGTGCATTGCCTATTATTTTTATGCCAAGAATGCTGACGGAACCGATAAAACCAACGAGTTTTTTTTGGTAGAGAACCGAAATGCCACATCAAGCGGAAAATGGGATGCAGGGATTCGCATAAGCGATACTTATAATGAGGAACCCAAAGATATTCAAGGCGGTTTGATGGTGTATCATATCGATCGTTCCAATATGACATTGTGGAACGATAACGAGATTAATATAGATAAAAGCCATGAGAACTTTAAAATACTTTCGGCTAATAGTATAACCATTCCGGATATATACCAAAGTTTGGCTTATTGGGATTTTTGCAGCGATGCTTTCCCGCAGGGCAGCAAAGACTCCATTACCGATAATTCTACGCCAAACACTAAATCTTGGGGCGGTATTGCATCCAACGTATCCATCAAAAATATTACAAAATCGGGTGTCGCAGTTCAGTTTACTGTTGATAAGAAAGATTGTCAATCTACTTTGGCACAAATCGACACCACTATTTTTGAGGGCGATAGTATTTTCTTCAACGGCCAGTGGATTAAAGAGGAAGATGGCTATTTGGATACCATCGTTAATTCGGCCGGTTGCGATAGTATTATTTTGTTGGACGTAACGGTCGTTCCTCCTGCTACGGCTATCGCTCCAACTCTGAAAGATGAGGCTGAAACGCTTAAAACAACGCCCAATCCGGTGAAGGCAGGCGAAGTATTTACAATACTATTGCCGGATTATTCGGATAATTCGACTATCCGAATTGAAATTTACAATCTTTTGGGCGAAATGATACTTTCGGAAGCCGCTCAAGGTACAGAAGTTCAAATAGCAGGGTTAAGCCGTCCGGGCACCTATATTTTGCGAGTTTCCAACCAAAGCGCCTTGCTGAAATCTACGAAAATCATCGTCGTTCATTAATGTCAGATTTTTTTACAAAACAGTTTGTCGTAGAGCATTTACATTCCGATGTAAATGCTCTACTCTTACAAAAATCACGATTTCCTAAGATTGATTGGCCTTTTGCTGTTGCACAAATTGAGGGCCGACAAAAGGTTTTGCACAAACTGCCAACGTTTGTTCAAAATTTAAATATCGTGTTTCCGAAGAAACTATCGGTGGAACAATGTTCGTCGGAGTTGACGGCCGGTTATAAATCTCAGTTTGCAGTAAACAAGCGAGTGTTGGATGCTACAGGTGGTTTTGGTGTAGACAGTTTTTACTTGGCCAAACAAGCCCAATCGGTAACATATCTCGAACAGCAGGCCGACCTTTGTGAAGTGGCAAAACACAATTTTGCCGAATTAAAGGCCGAAAACATAACTGTTTTTAATTCCAACAGTATTGATTTTTTGCAACATCAAACAGAGCCTTACGATTTGATTTATATTGACCCTGCACGACGAGGGGCACACAACAGCAAGAAGTTTTTGTTGTCGGATTGCGAACCTGATGTAGTTCAACATTGGGATTTAATCAGTCAACACACGTCAGAGATTCTAATCAAGGCCTCCCCAATGCTGGATATTTCGTTGGCGATGGCGCAATTGCGAGATGTCGCAGAAGTACATGTTATTTCTGTAAAGAACGAGTGCAAGGAGATTTTGTTTTATTGTAAAAAGGGTGCTAAATTTAGAGGCATCACGTGTGTGAATTTGGATACAAAAAATGATATGGATAATCACGTAGGGGTTGAAAATTTTCAACCCCTACAATTCTCGCCTGATGATGAACGCCAAGCAATCCCTATTTACACTGACTTTGCAAAGCATCCGCCCAAGTACATTTATGATCCGTTTGTGTGTTTGACCAAAGCCGGTGCTTTCAAAATTCTGTGTAAGGCATTTGGCGTTGAAAAGATGTCGCAACACGCCCATCTGTATACCTCGCCAAACTATGTTCCTAATTTTCCGGGGCGGCACTTTGAAATCCTAACGATTGGCGATAAGCAGGCTTTTTCCAAACCGCCCATCAATAGCAAGGCTAACATCGTTTGCAAGCACTTTCCCCGCACACCGGAAGATATTCGCAAAGCGTATAAAATAGCTGATGGAGGGGATTATTTTTTGTTTTTTACCACCGATCAATTTAATCAAAAAGTATATCTTTCCGTCAAGCGGATTAATTGATTTCCATACGTCCCAATCGTACCATGTTGGCCCGGTTGTGGGTAAACGGAATACTGCCGACATACACCACCTTGCAGCCTTCGTCCAATAGTTTCTCTTCTAAAATATGGTGTTTAGCATAATTTACAGCGTCCAAGACACTGCTCAACTGCGGATATAAATATACATCTACACCCCATACCAATGGTAATGTGCGCAACAGTTCCGGCTTGGTCGTATAGACAATTATCTTGGCATTGGCTCTGAACGAAGATACCCATCTCACCGGTATATCACTGTTGGCAAAAATAATAATGGCTTTGGCATCCACTTGTCGCGCCATGGTAGCCGCATTAAAGCAAACTGATTTCGATAAATAACCGTGTCCTCGTCCTTTATCAATGGGCGGATGCATTGGTATTTGCAAGGGTTCTTTCCATTCTGTCCATGTCAGAATCTTTTGCATGGCTTCTACGGCTTCAACAGGAAACTGTCCAACCGATGTTTCAGCACTCAACATCATCGCATCCGCACCTTCCAAAACGGCATTAGCCACATCGTTGGCTTCGGCACGGGTGGGGGAGAAGTTCGTAATCATGCTTTCCATCATTTGGGTGGCAATAATCACAGGTTTAGCAGCATCGAGGCATTTAGCCACAATCTCCTTTTGTATCAACGGCACTTTCTCAAACGACATCTCTACGCCCAAATCGCCACGGGCCACCATCACCGCATCGGTTGCGTGAATAATCTGATCCAAATACAACAAGGCCTCCGGCTTTTCGATTTTGGCCACTATTTTGAGATGCGAATTATGTTGCTTGATATGTTCGCAAAGTTCTCTAATGTCGCTGTCTTTGCGAACAAAAGAGAGCGCAATCCAATCCATGCCTTGCTCTACGGCAAAGGCTAAATCTTTCAAATCTTTATCGGTTAAACAGGGCAAATCAACACGAGTGTTTGGCAAGTTCACGCCTTTCCGAGAACTCAAAATACCGCCATTGATGACTTTGGTAACCACGTTATCCTTACTGTTTGTCGACAGCACTTCCAACTTAATCTTACCATCATCAATCAGTATCATATCGCCTACGCTTACACTTTTCGGCAGGTCGAGATAATTCATATAGGCTCGAGTTTCGTCGCCTTCACAATTATTTGTAGTCAAGTTAAATTCCTGACCGTTTTGCAATATCACACCGTTGTTTTTCATCACGCCAACACGCAGTTTAGGGCCTTGCAAATCGCCGAGAATAGAGATATTCTTACCGGTTTTCTCTCTCACAGTCTTGATATTGCGTATGGCTTCGGCATGAGTATCGTGCGTATCGTGAGACAAGTTCAATCGAAACACATCCACGCCCACTTCTGCAAGTTTAGTGAGTACTTCTATTGAGCGGCTTGCAGGGCCTATCGTAGCAACGATTTTAGCTTGTGATTCTTTTTTGATTTCTGTTTTCATGTAGGAGGTTTTAGTTTAAATAAGGGGCGAATATATTCGCCCCTATGATTGTCTTTATATTTTATCGTGCCGCAATCTCTCTTTAGAACAACGACCATGTCACCGTAAGTCCGGCCATAACGATAGACACCATGCTCATCAATTTAACCAAGATGTTAAGAGATGGGCCTGAGGTGTCTTTGAACGGATCGCCAACAGTATCGCCCACAACAGTGGCTTTGTGGCAATCACAGCCTTTGCCGCCAAGGTTTCCTTCTTCGATGTATTTTTTAGCATTGTCCCAAGCACCACCGGCATTGGCCATAAACACAGCCAACACAAAGCCTGCTCCCAAACCGCCTACCAAAAGTCCCATCACACCGGCAACGCCAAAGATTAAGCCAGTGATAATAGGAGCAGCAATAGCCAATAATGATGGAAACAACATCTCTTGTTGAGCGCCTTTGGTCGAGATTTCTACACATTTGGCATAATCCGGCGTGGCTTTACCTTCCAAGATACCTTTTATTTCGCGGAACTGACGGCGAACTTCTTCTACCATCTTTTGTGCAGCACGACCAACAGCATTCATTGTGAGACCGCAGAACAGGAACGCCATCATCGAGCCGATAAAGATACCAATCAGTACTTTCGGATTCATCAAGGTAACTTGATAATAATTCATAAAATCGCTAAACGTTGCTTTGGTTGTGGCGATTATTGTGCCATCCGCAAATTCCAAGATTTCCGTACCGATACGATCCAATCCGATTTTCAATTCCTCTACATACGAGGCCAACAAGGCCAAAGCTGTTAGCGCAGCCGAGCCGATGGCAAAGCCTTTTCCGGTTGCAGCCGTTGTGTTTCCAAGAGCATCAAGGGCATCGGTGCGTTTGCGAACTTCGGGGTCTAAACCGCTCATTTCGGCATTACCGCCTGCGTTGTCGGCAATCGGGCCATAAGCATCTGTGGCCAAGGTGATACCCAGTGTGGAGAGCATCCCTACGGCGGCAATACCAATACCGTAAAGCCCCAAACTCAGGTTCTCTGCCGATAGCAGATTGTCCATTCTAAATTCGATGGCGCATAAATAACTCAAAATAATGGCTGCACCAATGGTTATAACCGGAATAAATGTTGAAATCATGCCCAATCCCATACCGGAAATAATTACTGTGGCTGGACCTGTTTGAGCACTTTCGGCCACTTTTTGCGTAGGTCTGTAAGAATGCGAAGTGTAATATTCCGTGCCTTGTCCGATGATAATACCTGCAATGAGGCCACAAATCACCGCACACGAAATACCTACCCAATTTTCCATACCCAAGAGATACATAATGCCAAACGTTGCAATTGCAATCAACGCCGAACTCACATTAACCCCACGGTTCAAAGCAGCCATCAATTGTTTCATCGACGAATCTTCTTTGGCTTTCACCAAGAATATACCGATGATGGATAAGAAAATGCCCACCGCAGCAATCAACATTGGCGCAAAAACGGCTTTCAATTGCAATTCGGCATTAAGCATAAAGGCTGAAGCCCCAAGTGCTGCCGTTGCCAGAATGGAACCGCAGTACGATTCGTACAAATCGGCGCCCATACCGGCTACATCGCCCACATTGTCACCCACGTTATCGGCAATGGTTGCCGGATTGCGAGGATCGTCTTCCGGAATACCGGCCTCTACCTTGCCCACCAAATCAGCACCCACATCGGCCGCTTTAGTATAGATTCCACCACCTACACGAGCAAACAACGCTTGCGTGGAAGCACCCATACCGAACGTAAGCATGGTGGTTGTAATCATTAACATTTTATGAGCAGGATCAATGTTTTCTACAAAATAATCAAGCAACAGATACCAACCTGAAATGTCCAACAAGGCCAAACCTACTACGACTAATCCCATCACGGCACCAGAACGGAAGGCCACTTGCAAACCGCTGTTAAGCGAACGTTGCGCAGCATTGGCTGTTCGAGCCGAAGCGTAGGTTGCGGTTTTCATACCAAAGAAGCCTGCCAATCCGGAAAAGAAACCGCCGGTAAGAAAGGCAAACGGCACCCATTTGTTTTGCAGGCCAAAGTAGGCCATCACGGCGAAGATTATCGCCAACGCTATAAACACCCAAAGCACTACTTTGTATTGTTGTTTGAGATACGACATGGCGCCATCACGAACGTGTTGGGCAATGGTTTTCATTGTATCCGTACCTTCGCTTTCGCGCATCATACGTTTGAAGAAATAGTAAGCAAACCCAAGAGCGGTTATCGCTGCAATTGGGATGAGATAGAAAAATGTGTGTTCCATAAAATTTGTTTTTGATTGGGGCAAAGATACGAAAAAATTATGAAATAGAGGTTGATTTTAGTTAATAGTGATTAATGATTAGTAGTAGAAAGCTATGTTTCATCCTATAATCATCTTCTAATCTTCCTCTAATCACGCTCGCTTACAAATTTCGTATACGAATGTTAGTAAATCCCTCACTTTTGTTAATAACTTTTTCCGAAAAAACGTTATTTTTTAAGTTGTGATTGGGAGTTTTTTCATATCTTTGCAATAGATTAGATTATTCATGTTTGTACAAGCGATGAACATTAGGCTCTAAAAATAAAGTTATAACAAGTTGATATATTAAATAAAAGGACAAAAATGGAAATAATACTCTCATGGATAATCGGGCTTATAGTAGGTGGACTTCTTGTCTATCTCATTTTGAAACTTACTTTGCATAAGAATTTTGCTCCAAAGACAGAATTGAACGCAGCAGAGGATAAAATTTCAGCATTACAATTAGATAATGCGAAACTACTTTCAAAAGAAGAAGTTGAAGTAAAGTTTGTTTCAAAAGAACTGTACGAAAAAAACCTCTGTGATTTAAAAACCTTAAACGAAAAAATAGAGAAAAGTTATATAGCAAAAGACAGTTTTGATATAATTTCAGACGATTTAAAAACAGCTAAATCCAAATTAGAAAGCAAAGAAGATACAATAAAAGATTTGGATAAACAATTGACTGAACTTAAAGGAAAAGAAAAGAATTTGAATGAAAAACTTTCAACATTCAAAGACGAACTTGAAAGTCTACACAAACAATCGCAAGAACAATTCAAAAACATAGCGACAGAAGTTTTAGAGGATAAGAAAAAATTGTTCGTAGATGAAAATAAAAAGGAACTTAACACAATTCTTGACCCTTTCAAAACAAATTTGGATGACTTTAAGAAAAAAGTTGAGGACACTCGAAAAGAAGATATACAAGATATGACTTCTTTAAAAAAAGAAATAGACACTTTACAAAAATTAAATAATCAATTAAGTGATGATGCTAAGAATTTAGCAACAGCACTAAAATCAGAAGTCAAAATGCAGGGTAATTGGGGCGAAGACAGGTTGAATATGATTTTGCAAAATGAAGGTTTAGAAGGATATATTGATTATAATCGTGAGGAACAATATCGTGATGACGAACAAGAGAGAAATAGAAAGCCCGATTTCGTTCTGAAGCTACCTAATGATAAATGTATAATTATTGACAGCAAAGTTTCGTTAACTGCATATGTAAATTATTTCAACGCTTCAACAGCAGAAGAGAAAGCGGAATATCTAAAACAACACTTGAAAAGCGTTACAGATCACATCAATAATTTAGCAGATAAAAACTATCAATCACTTGCCGGTTTAACAACACCTGACTATGTTTTTCTGTTTATGCCAATTGAATCTGCGTTGACTTTAGCATTGAATCAAAAGCCTGAAATATTCGAAAATGCTCTTAAACGAAAAATTGTTCTTATTACACCAACGACCTTAGTTGCAACGTTAAAAGTTGTGAAAATTCTTTGGCAAAAAGAAAATCAAGTGAAGAATGTTGAGGAAATTTTCAGACAATGTGGAGAGCTATACAATAAATTTGTTTTGTTTTTGGAAAATATGGACAAAGTTGAAACAGCTTTAAGTTCGGCAACCAAAGCACACAAAGAGGCAATGGATGATTTAAAAAACGGTGCAAGTAAAGGACGCACCATAATTGGACGTTTTGAAACGATTAAAAAGTTGGAAGCAAAAACCAACAAAAGTATTCCTGCCAAGCACTTGAACGAAATAGAATTATTACCAGACGACATTGTCATATCTCAATCCCGAACGATTGAGCGCAAACTGCGCACCGTGCAAGAACTTTCGGCGGAACAAACGGCAGCCTTGCTGGGCGATGTGATGGATATGGTGGCTGATGATGACGAATCGTAAGAGCGAAATTTGCCCTGCCCCGAAAATCAAATAATAAGAACGATATGAAACCTCTCATCCTTTTTGTCAGCTTAAACCTGCTTTTTGGCAGTATTACAGCACAACCTGCCATTCATCGAGTGCCACACATCTACAAGATGGTAGAAACCGTAAACACGGATTCGTTGCGCTCATACGTTGATCAGTTAGTCGCTTTCAAATCGCGGCATTCGCACAGTTCGCTTGCGGTGAAAGACCAAGAATTAGGTGCAGCTCAAGATTGGTTGTCGAACGCATTTAAGCGTTATGTTCCACAATCAAACGGGCGGCTTTCTGTTTCGATAGATTCTTACGAATTACAACCGACGGCACGAGTTCCGAGCGTTCAGACCTACCGCAATGCGGTGGCCAAAATTCAAGGAACTGATGTGAATGATACACGAATGTTTATTGTTATGGCTCATTTGGATAGTCGTGCAGCGGATGGAAACGATGTTCATGCGTATTCGCCCGGAGCCAATGACGATGGTAGCGGCGTGGCGGCATTGATAGAACTTTGCCGTATTTTGAGTGCAACGCCACATTCTGCAACAATAATGTTAGTGGCCGTTAGCGGTGAGGAAGTAGGCTTGCGAGGTTCCGGTGCTATGGCGGAAAAAGTTAAAGCAGAAGGGTGGACTATCTCTGCCGTTTTGAATAACGATATGATAGGACAAAGTCACGGTAATGGTACTGATTTGCGTGATAATACTAAAGTGCGGGTATTTAGTCCCGGCATTCCGAGAAATGAAACGCCCGAAGAACGCGCCGAGCGTGTTTTCAATGCGATGGATAACGATGGCTCATCTCGACAATTAGCACGTTATATCAAGGCTGTCGGCGAATCTTATGTAGACAATTTGGATGTGGTAATGGTATATCGAGAAGATCGTTTTGGGCGTGGCGGCGATCATACTTCGTTCCTAAATCAAGGTTTTGCTGCCGTTCGGATAACCGAAATCAATGAGAATTTTGACCGTCAGCATAAGGATATTAATCCTCAAGACAAGTCTCAATATGGCGATGTCATTGAAGCGATGGACTTTGAATATCTGCGGAAAAATACGGCGTTGAATTTATCGGTTGTGTCATCGCTCGCTTCGGCACCATCCGAGCCACAGAATGCCCGTATCAAAATTAATAATTCGGATAACCGAAGCTATTTGAGTTGGCGTGCACCGCAGTATGGTAAAGTGTCCGGGTATTATGTATTGATGCGAGAAACAACAGCCTCGCAATGGCAAAAGAAATATTTTACCACAGAAACCGAATTAACATTGCCGTATTTTCGTGATAATTATTTTTTCGGCGTTCAAGCCATCGGCGAGAGCGGCACAGAAAGTATGGTAACCTTTATTAAAGCAGAAAAATAAAAAACTATGAATATGAAACCCGAAATCCTTTGGAAATATTTCCTCGAAATCCTTGAAATTCCTCGCCCATCAAAGAAAGAGGTGAAAATCCGTGCTTATCTGGTGGCGTTTGCCGAGCAACATAAATTAGAGTGTTTGGTTGATGCAACCGGCAATGTATTAATTCGGAAACCGGCCACAAAAGGCTATGAAAACCGTAAAACCGTGATTCTGCAAAGCCACATGGATATGGTTTGCGAAAAAAACAACGATGTTGTTTTCGATTTTGATAAAGACCCGATTCAATATGAGATTGTTGATGGCTGGATTAAAGGCAAAGGTACCACGTTGGGCGCTGATAACGGCATTGGTGTGGCTGCGCAATTGGCTATTTTGGCCTCGAACGATATTGAACATGGCGATTTGGAATGTCTGTTTACGGTAGATGAGGAAACCGGTTTGACGGGGGCTTTCGGGTTACAGCCCAATTGGTTGAAAGGGGAGATTTTGCTCAACTTGGATTCGGAAGATGACGGACAATTCTTCATCGGTTGCGCCGGTGGAATTGATACGGTGATTACGTTGCCTTATACGTTTGAAAACTTGCCAAATGTTTACAAATGCTATGAAATTGTGGTCAAAGGCCTGTCGGGCGGACATTCGGGCGACGACATCAACAAAGGTCGTGAGAATGCGCTCAAACTTTGCAATCGGGTACTATTTGCCGGAATCCAAGAATTTGATTTGAAATTAAATCAGTTTATAGGTGGAAATTTACGCAATGCCATTCCGCGAGAGGCATCGGCAAAAATTGCTGTACCTGCTGAAAAATCGACGGCTTTTGAAAAGTATGTTCAAGATTTTTATGCTTTGGTAAAAAAAGAATTGCCGTTGACCGAGCCTAATGTTGTGGTGCAATTGCAACGGATAGACCCATTCACGGAAGCGCTGCCCGACAAAGAAACCGAGGAATTAGTAAAGGCGCTGACAGCTGTTCCGCATGGTGTGATTCGCATGGCTTCGGATATTCCGAATTTTGTGGAAACATCTACGAATTTGGCGGCTATCAAAATGCAAGACGGCGAAATTCTAATCACTACATCGCAACGCAGTTCTATCGAATCACGCAAGTTTGAAGTGGCCAATCAAGTTGCTGCAGCCTTTGAATTGATTGGTGCAAAAGCCAAGCACGGCGAGGGTTATCCGGGTTGGACACCTAACATTCATTCGCCGATTTTGAACGTGATTTTAGATGCCTTCAAACGGTTGTACAATGAGGACGGACAGGCCTTAGCCATTCATGCAGGCTTGGAATGCGGCCTTATCAGTGAAAAATATCCGAATATGGATATGGTCTCTTACGGCCCAACGATGCGAGGCGTGCATTCGCCCGACGAACGTATGGATATTTTTACCGTTGAGCGGTTTTGGGATTTGACGTTGGAGGTTTTGAGGAATATTCCGAAGCGATAAAACTATTCAACCTTCATCCGTTCCGTTTTATTCATCAACGACATAATCTGTCCTTGTCGTTTGTAAAGATACTCCGTTGGACGGTCGGGACGGCGGCGACGAGGGTCGGGGAAACATGCAATCAGTAGAGCAGCTTCGCCTTTGGATAGTTTGTTGGCGGGTTTCTTGAAATAGATTTCGCTTGCTCGCTGAACGCCGTAAATACCTTGCCCGGTTTCGATGACGTTTAGATAAACTTCCATAATCCGCTCTTTGCTCCAACACAATTCGATTAAAAACGTGAAATACACTTCCAAACCTTTGCGTAGATACGAGCGTTGAGGCCAAAGAAACACGTTTTTGGCCGTTTGTTGCGTGATCGTGCTGGCGCCGTGAACACGTTTGCCCTTGTGCTTTTCGTTGTATTTTCGGGCTTCTTCGATGGCTTTGAAATCGATGCCGTAATGGTGCAGGAAAAGGTTGTCTTCCGCAGCAATCGCGCCATTATACAGATGGGGTGAAATATTTTCTATAGAAACCCAATCTTTCGTCAAACGATGGGTTTGATTTTCTTTCGGACTAAAATACCGAATAACCATAAGCGACGTTACAGGTGGATTCACAAAACGGTAAAGAACCGTTAAACTAATGCTTAAAGCGAAAAATAAACCAATCGTCCAAAGGAAAAATCTCCAAACTTTTTTTACAAATTTACGCATCTTTTAAAGAATATTTTTTGCAAAGGTACAAATTTTTATAGTTTTTTTTATTTTTAAATTTTTAATTATTGATTATTTTTTGTATCTTTGCAAAATGTTTTTAAAAAACCGGATATATTTTGTTTTCTTTGCTGTAACGATACTTTTTTCGGGATGCAACAAGGAATATAGGCAAATTCAGAAGTCGTACGATTCGGATGCGAAGTACAATTATGCGATGAAATGCTATAACGATGGAAAATATTCACGTGCAATCGGTATTTTTGAAGAAATCCAGCCGTTTATGAAAGGGCGTGAAAACTTTGAAACGATGAGTTATACAATGGGTTACGCCTATTTTAAAAGTCGCGACTATTTTATGGCCAGTCATGTGTTTCAAAATTACGCACGTTTGTATCCAAACAACGAAAGAACAGAGGAATGTTTTTATATGTCGGCCTATTGCAGCATGTTGGATGTGCCGTATTACAAGTTAGATCAAGCCAATGCGTATGAGGCTATCAAGCAGTTCCAACTGTTTATTAACTATTATCCAAAAAGTGATAAAGTGAAGGATGCTAATGAATTTATTGATGCTTTACGGGTGCAATTAGCACAAAAAGCCTATGAATTGGCCAATAATTATTATCGTAGAGAGTTGTATCTATCGGCATCCATTGCATTCAAAAATATCATCAAGGATTATCCGGAAACGAAATATCGCGAAGAGGCTATGTTTATGAACGTGAGAGCATTGTATTACTACGCTTACCACAGTATTGCGGAACGGCAAGAGGAACGCTACACGAACACAATTGAGGCTTACGAGCAATTGGAACGTGCTTATCCCGAATCGTTGTATTTGAGCAAAGCGAAGGATTATATCGTTACGGCGAACAATTATTTGAATAAACGAAAAAATTAGCTATAAGACATGGATTACAAAAAAACAAACGCATCACAGGACAGCGTAACTCGAAACATCCAAAATTTTGATGAAGCCACCGGCAATATTTACGAAACGATTGCAGTTTTGTCCAAACGCGCCAATCAGATTTCGGCGGAGTTGAAGGATGAACTTCAACACAAAATTTCGGAATATTCGCATACTGTGCATTCCGACAACATGGACGATATATTTGAAAATCGTGAACAAATTGAGATTGCCAAGTACTACGAAACCATTCCTAAATCCACGCTTTTGGCTACTCAGGAATTAATCGAAGATAAGATTTATTTTCGTGATCCGGCCAAAGAATTAGAATTCTAAAATGTCTCTTGCAGGCAAACATATTATAATCGGTATTAGTGGGGGAATTGCCGCTTACAAAACCCTTTCACTCATCCGGCTTTTGGTGAAAAACGAAGCACATGTGAAAGTAGTTGTTACGCCGAATGCATTACATTTTGTAACTAAATTATCCTTACAAACGCTGTCTAAAAATAAAGTTTACGACAGCGTTTTTTCTGAAATTAATGATTATTCCACCGAACACATCGCTTTGGCCGATTGGGCTGATGCGATGGTTGTGGCACCGGCAACGGCTAATAGTATTGGAAAATTTGCCAACGGCATAGTGGATGATGCTTTGTCGACCACATTTTTAGCCTTTAATAAACCGATTTTTATTGCACCAGCGATGAATACCAAGATGTATGAAAACGTAGCTGTTCAGAACAATCTGCAAACATTGATGCATCGCGGTATTCAGATCATTGAGTCGCCAACCGGCGAATTAGCTTGTGGTGTTGAAGGCAAGGGTAGAATGGAAGAACCAGAGGTGATTTTAGAACGTATCACCAGTTTTTTTTTGAACTCTCAAAAGCTTAAAGGTAAAAAGGCTTTGGTAACCGCTGGGCCAACCTACGAGGCTATTGACCCTGTGAGATTTATAGGCAATCATTCATCCGGATTGATGGGGATTTGTATTGCGGATGAATTGGCCAATTGTGGTGCAGATTTAACTTTGGTGTGCGGGCCGAGTGGGATTAAATCCCAAAATCCATCCGTCAAACGAATAGATGTGGTTTCGGCAGAAGAGATGTTTGAGGTTTGTAAGCAAACATTTGAACAAGTCGATATAGTAGTCTGTTCGGCAGCAGTTGCAGATTATCGCCCGAGAGATAAAGTTGAGCAAAAAATCAAAAAGAATGAAAATAATCTGGTTTTGGAACTCATTAAAAATCCTGATGTTTTGCGCTACTTAGGCGAACATAAAACCACCAACCAAACCCTTGTTGGCTTTGCTCTGGAAACTGAAAATGAGCTTCAAAACGCCGAATATAAATTAAAATCTAAACATTTAGACCTGTTAGTCTTAAATTCGCTGAACGACCAAGGCGCAGGTTTTGGCCATACAACAAATAAAATATCCCTCCTTTTTCCCAATCAATCGCCTAAACTTTTTGAATTGAAAAGCAAAACTGTTGTGGCGAAAGATATTGTTAACGAGATTATCAGTTTAACTACATCTACAAACCTATAAATCCATGAAAGGTAAAAGTCTAATTTCCATCAATGATTACAGCAAAGCGGAAATGCTGCGTATTCTTGATATTGCCGAAGGGTACGAAAAGAATCCCCATCAACAGATTTTGAACGACAAGGTGGTTTCTACCTTGTTTTTTGAGCCGTCTACACGCACTCGGCTGAGTTTCGAGTCGGCCGCCAATCAACTTGGAGCAAGAGTGATTGGCTTTTCCGATGCCAATTCTTCCAGCACCAAAAAAGGGGAGTCACTGAAAGATACCATCCTGACAGTGGCGTGCTATTCCGATATCATCGTGATGCGCCACCCAGTGGAAGGCAGTGCACGGTGGGCCAGTGAAGTGTCGCCCGTTCCCATTATCAATGCCGGCGATGGCGCCAATCAGCATCCAACGCAATGCTTGTTGGATATGTATTCCATTCGCAAAAC
>JAITVC010000110.1 GCA_031286005.1 Bacteroidales bacterium | reverse complement strand
GGGGGCATCGGGCTTCGGGCAATTCGTTTATGGATTTATTTGCGTTGATGCTGCGCAAAAAGGGTCATGCGGACACTACGGTGTATGCCAACTTGATGGGTTTGCAGGTGGAAACGCTTTCTCAGACGATACTTGCTTTGAGCGGGATGACGGCTAAGGAATGGGCGTCGGTGTATCTCGACCTTGCGGTGTGCGAACTTCTGAAAGAAACCGATATGGAAATGATTGAAGTGGCTAAACGAATGGGATTTTCGTCGGGCACCACGCTTGGTTTTTTCTTCAAACGGATGCACCATGGGATGACACCGTTTGAATATCGAAACGGATACAAAAGAATGGGGCGATAATCCTAAAAATCGGGTCGTAATCCGTTTTTTAGAACAACAAATCTTGTTGGGTAACTTGTTTGATTTTGCCTAAGTGTTGATAGGCTTTTGGGGTAACTTCGCGACCGCGTGGCGTGCGCATTAGGTAGCCTTCTTGAATGAGAAACGGCTCGTATACTTCTTCGATGGTGCCGGCTTCTTCGCTCACGGCGGTGGCAATCGTGTTTAGCCCTACGGGGCCGCCTCTGAATTTGTCGATAATTGTTGTGAGAATGCGATTGTCCATCTCATCCAAACCGTTTTTATCTACATTTAATGCGGCTAAGGCGATTTGTGAGATGTCTACATCTACATTTCCGTTGCCTCTGATTTGGGCGAAATCTCGCACACGGCGCAACAGCAAGTTCGCAATACGAGGGGTGCCTCGACTGCGGCGTGCGATTTCGTGCGCTGCAGAATCGTCGATGTTCACATGTAATAAATGTGCCGATCGTTTGATGATTTGCATCAAAATTTGGGCATCGTAATATTCCAAACGGGCATTGATGCCGAAACGTGACCGCAGTGGTGCTGTGAGCAACCCTGAGCGTGTGGTGGCGCCGACGAGGGTGAACGGGTTGAGCGTGATTTGCACGCTTCGTGCATTGGGGCCGGACTCTATCATGATGTCGATTTTGTAATCTTCCATCGCAGAATATAGATATTCTTCTACGACGGGGCTTAGCCGGTGGATTTCGTCGATAAACAACACATCGTTGGGCTCCAAACTTGTGAGCAATCCGGCCAGCTCGCCGGGCTTGTCCAACACCGGTCCGGATGTGGTTTTGATGCCCACGCCGAGTTCGTTGGAAATGATATGCGACAGTGTTGTTTTTCCCAATCCGGGAGGGCCGTGAAGCAACACATGGTCTAATGCTTCGCCACGCTGTTTGGCTGCTAAGACAAACACTTGCAGATTATCTAAAACTTGGGCTTGACCTCTAAAATCGGAAAAACTCAGTGGTCGCAGGGCGCGTTCCACTTCTTTTTCTACATTAGAAAACTGGGTATTTGTAGGATTTAAATTCTCGTTCATGATAATATTTACGCAAAAGTACAAAAAAAAGTTGAAAATTCAAAAAAAAATCGTACATTTGCACAAACTTAGCGTAACTATGAAGCGAATTTTAATTCCTACTGACTTTTCTCAAAACTCTCTGAGTGCATTGGATTATGTGATTGAAAATATTAGCAACGGCGCTTTTGAAATCATTTTGATGTGGGTGGATACGACTCAAACGAAAGACCGTCTTATTTTGGATTCCGAGAATCTGTCCATCGAGAAAGCTGTAAAAGCTCAATTTGAAAAAATTCTTAAAGACTATGCACCGAAATTAGGCGATGGCACATTGGAGTATCGCATTCGCGAAGGCAAGGTGCATGTGGAAGTGGCCAATCAAGCCAAATACGATGATGTGGATTTAGTGGTTTGCTGCACGCACGGAGCATCCGGCTTTGAGGAGCATTATATTGGGAGTAATGCCTACCGCATTGTGATGTATTGCGAATGTCCGGTGATTACGATTTCGCCCAATTACAGCTCCGATTCCAAACCCAATATTTTTGTGCTGCCGCTTGACAATTCGGCCGAAGGCGTGCAAAAAGTTCCGTGCACTTGCAAGTTGGCCGAAATCACGGATGCCGAAATTCATATTTTGGGTTTATACACTTCTAAATTATCTTCGCACAGGCGCAAAGTGGATAATTATGTTTCCAAAGTGGAATACTATATTGCCGATGCGGACATTGAGTTTTCAACTATTTTTAAAGAAACCGACAATATTACCAAAACTATTTTGGCTTATGCCGAATCGGTGAATGCCACGCTGGTTTCCATCATGACCGAACAGGAAAGTTCGGCATGGAACTTTCTATTGGGAACTCATGCCGAACGTTTGCTCGGCGCCTCGCCAATTCCCGTTTTGACTGTTACCTCTAAACCTATCACTACTTCTGTTATCCTATGATTTTAATTTTATTTATTTGGACTACCTTGATGCTCGACGGCGAGCCTGTGAAGACGGTGCAAGATGCGCGCGTTGAACGTTTGGTGAATAAACATATCGAACATAACCGTGCGGCTTCGGTCAATGGTTTTCGCATCAACATTTTTTCGCAATCCGGCAATAACTCGCGAAGCGCCGCATTAGTGGCACAAACTGCATTTACAGAAAAATTTCCGGAACTGAAAAGTTATATCAGTTTTGAAGAGCCGTATTTCAAAGTGAAAATCGGTAATTTCCGAACACGTCTCGAAGCATCTGCCGCTTTGGAACAACTGAAAGATCATTATCCGCAAGCCTACGTGGTGCGCGATGCATTAGACGTGAAAGATTTGTTGGGCATTGAGCCACCGCTACTGCCTGAGCCGGATGTTGCGGAAGAAGATGTTAGCGGATTAAAGTAAATGCACCCCGTTTCGTTGTGGTGATTCCATTGCGAGTTATGGTAAACAGATACACGTAGGCACCCATCGGTTGCGGTTTTCCCTTAAATGTGCCATCCCATCCTTCTTGGGGTTGATTGGTTGAAAAAATCATTTGGCCAAATCTGTTGAAGATTCTGAATTGCATGTTGTCATTCATGCGAGGCTTGTAAATTGGGCGATAAATCTTACTGATGCCATCCGGCATAAAACCGGTTGGAAAACTCACCGGAACTTCGTTTTGGACGATAACCGAAACCACATTGGATTGTGTGCTGTCTCTTATTCCATAGGGATTTGACACATCCTCATACGCCCGAACGAAATAGTCCAAATATAAAATCTGCTCAACATTTGTGAGCGTTGCGGTATATCTGTAAACCGGGTCGAATGTTGGCCAAATCGTTGCTTTTGCAACCGTATCGCCATTGGTAATTTCAAATAAGGTATAATGTGTAATTTGTCCCAACCAACTTTTGTAGGCCGAAAATTCCAAGTCTACAATTTGCTCTGTTCGTTCAGCGCTCAAGCGGATAGGCCTTGAAGTATTGGAAACAGCGCTAATATCGCCACAGGTATCGCTGATTTCAAAATAATAGTCCGCATTTTGATACGGCAATAGCAGCGATGGTTGTGAGTGAAACTCCGAATATGAAACGGTCTTTATAAGTTGGCTATCGGCATACACAAACAGGTTTTGCCAAACGTTTGAAGCGTCAATATGGCAATGCATTTCAAGCGTTTGCTCATCCAATACGGTCAATGTTTTCAAATAGGCAAAACTAACGCTTGGCGCAGTTAAGGCAATTATGGATGCACTCATTGAATTGGATGCAATGTCCGGATTTGCACTTACCGCACGAACATATATTTTGTATTCGGCCAAATGTTCGACGGAGTCGATAGTCGTTGATATTTCCGTAGGCTCAACGGTTTTAGCAATCGTGTATGCACCGTTATTTTTGGACAGCATGATGTCAATATGATCCACATCGGTTATACTGTTTGACGGGTCTGTCCATGATACACGGATATTTTTTGCACAGGAGAGTTGCTCCAATTGGCAGGTGAAAATTTGTCTCCACCCTCCCCCATAAAGGCTGCGCTGCAAACAGGAATCTATTGCCCTAATATTAAACATCAAATCCTGATTTGCCAAATCTTTAGCCGTATAAACTGTGGTGTTTGCTCCTAAAACAGTATCGTAAAGCGATGCATTTGGTCCTTCAAAAATTAGATAGCCATAGGTATCTTGCGAGCTTCCACGCGGCCAATACAATTCTATACTATCGGTGTCCGGATTCACACTAATAGCATTGATTTGCGTTGATGACGGCTCTTCATTATCATTAATACAAGCCTCTATGATATTAGAAATTGCGCCTACACAAATCCCAGATGAAATATTAATTCGATAACTTATTTTTTCTGCACAAAATGGGTCGCAATGCCACAAACTATCTACATAAACAATTTGAGCACCGGTATTAGGAATCGTGATTATGGGCTGCCAAACACCATCAGGAAAATTTCGAGAAATCGTATAATCGACAGGTATTACCGACGATGCACACGACGGTTTATTGAATGTTAGTCTGGCGTGTCCATTGCCTATATTTTCCACTGTCAGCGTTATATCTTGGCTTGACATTGTAAAATTTAAACACAAAAAAAATACTATCCAAATAGATTTATTCATTCGTTTTTTTCGGGCGTTTTACCGGTTTTCCGAACACCAATATCAGCGAGGGCAACAACAGTAAATTCGCCAGTAGTGCAACTAACAGAGTTAACGACACCAAAACTCCCACCGACTGTGTGCCGCCAAAACTCGAAAACGCAAAAATCAAAAAGCCAAGAAATAAAATCGTAGACGAATAGAACATGCTGAACCCCGATTCGCCCAAAGCATATATTACCGACGGTTTGACTTTGCCGTTATTGATCCGCAATTCCAACCGATAGCGCGACAAAAAGTGAATGGTATTATCCACCGAAATGCCAAGCGCAATGCTGAATACCAAGATAGTTGACATTTTCAACGGGATATTGAAAAAGCCCATAATGGCGGCTGTTATAATCAATGGCAATAAATTTGGAAGTGTGGCCAAAATAATCATTCTCACGGATGAGAACAGTATTGCCATAATCGCAACAATCAACACCAAAGCCAACGCCAAACTTTGCAACAGATTGTTGATTAGAAATGTAGTTCCTTCCAAAAAGACAACGCTTGAACCTGTAATATTCACATCGTATCGATCTTTTTCAAACATATCATCAACAATCATCTGCAAATCCTCTTTAAGCGTATCAATTTGCGGCGTGGTCAGATTCTTCATCTGCACACTGATGCGTGTTTTTTGCAAAGTGCTATCGACAAAAATCTTCATAATTTGATTGGCAATCGGATTGTCATTGCTTGCACCAATATCGGGCAAATAGCCCATGATGAACGCCATTTCATTGCTGTTGGGCATATCATAAAACATCGGATTACCGTTGTAATAGGCTTGTTTCCCATATTTCAAAACCTCAATAATGGAAAGCGGTTTGGCAAATTCAGGGAACAACATCAGTTCATCTTGAAAATCGCTTAACTTTGACAAAAACGGCATCCGTAAAACGCCATGCGGACGCTTCGTATCAATCGTGATTTCGAGCGGAACAATACCATCAAAATGGTCCTCAAAAAATAGCAAATCTTGATACAGCTTATCACGTTTGGGAATGTCGTCAACAATCCGTCCGGACGTTCGGAGTTGCGTAACACCAATCACACTAACCACAAAAAGTATACCGGCAATCGCAAAAACCCATGCGCGTTTTTTCAGAATCAGCCATTCAATTCCGGCTAAAATCGTATTCATCCATTTGCTGTCCAAATGCACGGTCTGACGTGTGTTTGGAGGAGCCGTATAACTGAAAAATATGGGCAATAAAATTAGAATTAACACATACGACAGCATAATAGCCAACGTTGCCGTGATTCCAAATTGAATTAGCATTTTGTTGGGTGTGATTACAAAAGCTGTAAACCCGATGGCAGTCGTTAGGTTAACCGTAAAGTTTGCACGTCCGATTCGGCGAATGGCACGAGAAAGAGCTAAGACTTTATTGCCGTGTTTACGGTATTCGTAGTGATATTTATTGGTTAGGAAAATGCTATTTTCAATGCCGATAATGATTAACAACGGAGGCAACATACTCGCCAAAACCGTTATTTCATAGCCCAAAAGCGCCATGAGGCCTAATGTCCAAATTACCGTAATCACAACAATCATTATCGGACCAACCATCGCACGGAACGAGCGAAAAAACAGCATCAGAATAATGGCCGCAATCAGTACGGCTAAAAACGAAAATAAAACCAGTTCACGTTTCAGCTTGAGCGATGTAATGGTCCGAACGTAGGGCAATCCCGAAACATTGGTTTCTATTCCGGTTTTTTGCGAGAAATCGGCAAAAAGATGTTCCAAATCTTTCACAATTTTGTCGCGGGCGCTGGTGTTGATTTTTTCTTTATCGAAAAAAATCATCATCAATGTGGCACCGGTTTCCGAATTATATAGAAATCCATCGTAAAAAGGGAGCGTATTCAGCACATTAATCAAACTGTCCAATTCAGTCTGATCAATCGGCTTGCGCATAAACACATCTTTAAGCACAAATTTGTTTTTCGTATCTTCTTTGACCAATTGAAAAGCGTTGCAAAACGATAAGGTCATGGTTACGCCTTCCACTTCTTTTACACGATAGGCCAGCACATCCCATGCTTTGAAATTATTCAGTTCATACAGCCGCTCGTCGCAAACACCAGCAAACATCACATTGCCATCGGCGCCATATTGTTCCAAGAATTTTTTGTAATCAATCATGGTTTGATTACTGTCGGGCAGAACTTGCGGCATCGTGTAGGTCATTTGCACACGCATAGCCATAAACGCCATGAACACCGTCAACAACCCAATGCCAATGAGAAGCCCAACCCGGTTACCAAGAATATATCGAACTATTTTATTCCACATCGTAATGAAACACTTTTATGTATCGCACAAAGGTACAAAAAAAAAAGCAATTTTGGAAGCAGTAAGATGTTTGTTTATTTATTTTTTCGTACTTTTGTCAAGTTTAGAATATATATAGAAGTCATGAAATCATTTCATTTTTGGTTAATTTTAGTGGGCATTGTGCTTGTTGTGGTTAGTTGTACAAGTGCTTCCAAATATTTACAACGGGGACGTTATGATGATGCCATTACAAAAAGCATCAGCGATTTGAAAAAAAATCCTGCCGACGAAGAATCTCTTGGCATCCTCAGAGATGCTTATCGTTTGGCAGATTTGAACGACAAAGAGCGCTTGGCATCTCTCGAAGCTCAAAATTATCCCGAAATTTGGGATGGCGTGATAACCATTTACCAAACGATGATTGCCCGCAACAAACGTATGGAAGAATTACCTTCTTCTGTAAAAAATACGGTTAACTTTCAGTACGAGTCGTACGAGAACCAACTCAACGACGCCAAGCACAAAGCTGCCGACTACCATTATGGCATTGCACTTAAACGTATGGAACAACATACTACGGCTGAATACCGGGCGGCTTACAACGATTTCAACAAGGTGATTCAATACGTTGGTTCTAATTACAAAGATGTTGCTGAACTTCAAGCCGAAGCCCGTGAAAAAGGTACGGTATACGTTTGCTACACGGTGGATAATCGCTCAGGACATAGCATTCCCAACGAAGCAATTTACAACTTTGGCGATATTGATCCTCAAACGTTGAATAGTTCGTGGGTTAAATATGAAGTCGGTTGCGACCGCGAATCAAGTCAATATCAAATTACATACACATTAGACCGTTGCAACATCTTTCAACCCAAAAGCGAAATCCGGCAGAAATCTTATTCAAAAGAAATTCAAGATGGCACAGAATATAAAACTGATGAAAACGGCAAACCTGTGCTGGATGCCTCCGGGAATTTCATCAAAATACCCAAAATTGTGCATATATCTTGCAACGTCGTTGAAGTTATTCAGCGCAAAAGCATTCAAATTGGCGGTGTTTTAACGTTTATTAATGTAGAAAACAATTATCGTGTTATGCGCACACTTCCGATTACACGATCAACCTCTGTTGCACGTTCAACGTTCGATATTAAAGGCGATACGCGCGCCATTCCTGCTGATGTGCAAAAGCGAATTTCCAAACCATCGTTCCCTATGCCGGTTGATAATGATTTGATGATTACGGCCAGCCAAGATATGGTTGGACATATTCGCCAATCAATTCGCAACAATGCGTATTTATTTAAATAGCGACGTTTTGTTTAATGAATTTTAACACTTTTTAAGAAATCAAATCATTCAACAGGTACTATAAATGGCCTGTAAATTCCAATTTTGGCTATGTAAATGATACAGTAAATCTTGAAATGATACAGTAAACGATACAGTAAATGATACACTAAATTACGAATTGCAAATTACAAATTAGGGTTAAAACTCGCATTTAGAGGTATTAAGCGATTAAATGGTACGAGGTAGCTGGGGGCGAGGTACGAGGTTGGATATAGCTTGGTGGTAACCTGTAGTGGAGATGTAGTGGACTTGTAGTGGAGTTGTAGTGGACTTGATGGCTATTTGAGAACTATCTGGTGAGTACTTGGTGGGTATGGGGGCACTATTTGCGAAAGCTGAAAAGAAATTAAGAATTAAAAGAGGTAATCACTAATCTTTGTTAAATTATGCCTTCGGTGTGGGCTATGTAAATTGCGCTTGTGGCTGTTTTTACATCGAATTTTTCATGTATTTTGCTCCGCTACAAATCTTCTTTAAAAAAGCAACGTTTCAAAAAATGTAATTTTGGATTATTATTGTTATGGATTAGTGGTTTTTTGCGTAACTAATTGATATATATATATATATATAGCTTTTTATGTAAAATTTTTCATGAAAAATTTGGTAGATTCAAAAATTTTTCTTAACTTTGTGGCGTTACTTATTTCAATTAGTAAATAACAAAGAAAACAGACAAACAAAAAATAACAAAACTAAAAAACTCATCACCCTTAACTCATCAATCAAGAATCATAACCTGCGATTTTGCGAGCCTTGTCAGCTTGTAATAGCATAAAAAAAGCCTTTCTTGCCGGCTTTAAATGCAAGAAAAATAAGTTTGACGACTAACATTAACCTGATTTACAAACCTAAAACAAAGAAAGGCACGACAAAGATACAAAAAAAACAGCAAAAAAACAACTAACGGATTGAAAACTTCTGAAAAGATACTTTTTGTTCTTTGTCGAACAAAGAAAGAGCCGAGTTAAGGCAAAGCCTTTAATAGAAAGGAAAACAGACCGATGAACCAAACTTCGAGAACATCAAGTATGATTTAAAGAACACATCAAGGATTATGCCCCCAGCCATGTGGTTTGTTTTTAATCCAACGGGCAAAGCAA
>JAITVC010000055.1 GCA_031286005.1 Bacteroidales bacterium | reverse complement strand
TGCCAAACTATCCACAACCGGAAACCGTTTTGGCGGAAGTGAAAAAAATTCCTCAACACGTGATGCTTGATGCCGATAAGATAGCCAAAGACCTTGGCAATGCACGTGCAGCAAACATGGTCATCTTAGGAGCAGCATCGCCGTATTTGGGTATTAGCTTTGACAAATTAGAAGCTGCCATCCGCTCGGTATTCGGACGTAAAGGCGAAGAAATCGTTAACCTAAATCTTGCGGCATTGCGTGCCGGTGCAAAATTTGCAACGAATTAAAACAGTCAACGGTTAACGGTAAATGGTCAAAGGTGAAAATCCTTAACCTTTTAACCCAAAACGAATACTCGTTTCACTTAAAATCAATACTTATTTTACCCTTAACCTTTTGCCATTAACCTTTAACCAAAATAAAACATAGTATGAAAAAACTACTTTTATTCGTATCTCTTTTCGCTGTTGTGAGCGTGTCTTGCATAAAGAAAGAATACGACCTAACTAAAGACAACCTTGACCTGACCATTAGGGTAGATAGCGATATAGCTATTCCGGTAGGAACAACCGACAGCCTTTTTCTACGAGATTTTTTGAATGTCGATCAAATTGACATGATGGATACGCTCAACGGCGGATATGCATTTAATTATGCAGGTGAAGAAAATATCGAAGTGCCGGACATTGATATGTCGGACTTGAATATTGATGACTTTCAGCTTGAGCAGTTCCGGCACGAAATGGATTTTGCAGAATATGCTGATGAAATTACAAATTTTAGTATGCCCGAGATTGAGTTATCAACCGAAGTAAATTCAGGGTTTTATTTGCCGGATGATATTGTTTTGGATATACAGACAGCGTTGCCATATCCGCCACTTAATGGTTCCATTAGTCTTGAAGATTTAAAAGATAATCCGATTTTGTCTGGAAATGAACTTCCGCTTTCTGCCGTTAAAGATACGGCTATTGAAGTTTCGATAGATGTGGATTTGGGTAGCAATGCGTCGTTTATAAAAAAAGTAGATACGGTTTGGTTGGATGATGACAATCTTACGATTAATGTAGATATAGACAATGTTCCGGATGGCATCAATGTGACACTGGACTCTTTGCTCTTGGTTTTCCCAACGGAAATTAAACTTACCGAAGGACTGGCTAATGTTGTTTCTGCAAGCACGTATTGTGTAAAAGATGAAGAGCTGACAGGCGTTGCGTCAACACCGTTGTCGATTCCTGTAAAATGTTTAACCGGAATACCTATCGAAGGTGGTCATTTGAAATTGGACAAAGAAATACGAGTGCTTGCCAAATATAGTTTAGGCGGAGCATATAGCGGCGGATTCTTTCCAAGTAATGAGGATGAATCCACACGCTTGTCTCTTGATATGACCTCAAGTTTAGCATTCAAATCAGCAGCTATAACGCTTGACATGGATGCATTGCAAGGCGACTTGGCATTGGAACCGCAATTGTTTCCGGTTGAATTTGAAGTGGAAATTCCGGATGAAGTTACAATTGTAACTGTGGATAGCATCCTTTTGAATAACACACAAATCAATTTGGAATTGAATTTGGAATCGTTAGGCTTAAATTCAAGTTTGGTTGACAATCTAAACATTGATGTGAACATTGAGTTCCCGAGTGTGATTATGTTTGACTCTCCCGATATTGATGAAAATAATAAATTTGAAGACAGGATTACTTTTGATAATGGAGTTTGGACAAAAACCTTCAATGTTCGCGGCTTTAAATTAGATCCGAGTATGTTTGCCAACAATATGCTTAAAATCGAAGATAATATTTCAGTTGAAGCTAATATCTCTTTAGAAAATCCAACCATCAATACCGCGACACTTTTAGATACCGAATTGAGAATCACTGTTGACGGTGGAGTAGAAAACATTGATTTGCGTCGAATTTATGCAAAGATTGATTTTGATGTGCCGTCGGACCCAATTTCTTTAGATTTGAGCGAATTTCTTGAAATAGAGATGATTAAAAATAATCGGGATAGCATTGTATTGGATGTGAATCCGTATTTAGATTTGAAGTTGAACACTAATTTGCAGGTGCCGCTGAGTGCAGGTGTGGTTTTAACGCCTTACAAAGGTGGTGTAGCACAAACTCCGGAGGAAATAATTCTTGATGTTCCTGCAAGTTTGGGCGAAATGACCGAAACCAAGTTTTGGATTGCCAAAGATAACTCGTTGATGCCGGAAGGTTATACTTTTGTTGAAGGAGATTTGGTGGCAGTCGTAAAGAGTCTACCGGATTCTATTCAAATTGAGGTGCAAGGCGGTGTTGATTCAGATGAAACAGTGATTTTTGATTTTAATACGCAGTATGCAGCTGACTTGTCCTACAATTTTGTGTTACCGCTTTCGTTTGGCGAACAATTCCAGATTGTGATTCAAGATACGATGGAGAATATGTTTGATTCGATTATTGGTACTATGCTGAATGGCAATACAGTTGCATTGGATATTTATGTTTTGAATGATATTCCTTTGGATTTGACGGCAACGGTTATCCCGATTGACATTGATAATAAACCGATAGCAGGCGTTAAACCGGCTGTACTTGACATAAAAGCAGGCGCCAAGATAGATGATGATCCATCGCGTATTGAGTTTGACGATTCCGACACTAAGGGGCATGGACTGGTTAACATGAGAGGCGTAATTTGGCACTTTAAAGTAAAAACGGGTACCAATATGCAAGGCGTTGCGCTGAAGCCCGACAATTTTATTCAAGTAAAAGTGAAAGCGGAACTTCATGGCGGAGCAACTATTGACCTTAACGATTTACTTGACGATAACGATAACTCTAACGATCAATAGACATTACAGATATGAAAAAGATAATATTCATCATACTTACAGCAATTGTTGCTATGAATGTGCAGGCACAAACACCTCGCACAAGTTACTTTATGGATAAATACTACAACCGCCATCAACGGAATCCTGCCCTATCTCCCGCAAGGGGATATGTTAATATTCCGGTTGTTGGTAATTTCTATGTTGGTCTGGAATCTAATCTGAAATTGGCGGATTTTCTATATCCGGTTAATACAGAGAATGGTAAAAAATTAGGCACATTTATGCACGAAGATGTCAGTTCAAAAGAATTTTTGAAAAAGATCGGACGCGGAGGAGAAATGCTGAATTTCGACGCAAACATAAATCTTCTGGGCTTTGGATTCTATACTAAAAAGAATCGCTTTTGGTCAGGAGAACTAAATGTTAGAGCCAACGGAGGATTGAATATCCCCAAAGACTTCTTTGCCTTTTTCAAAGAGATGGATTTGAGCGATGGGCATGAGTATAACTGGAAAAATTTGAACGGTTCGGCTCGTGCTTATGTAGAAGTTGCCGTAGGCCATTCTCGTGATATCAATGAAAACATCCGTGTAGGAGCTAAATTGAAATTCTTATCAGGTGCAGGCGATGCTCGTTTTCAAGTAAACGATATGTCTCTATACACTTCTCGTGAAGCATGGCGGTTTCGTGCCGATGCCGATGTATCAGTGCTGGGCGGTATGGTAAACTTCAAAGATTCTGCCGGTATTGTTAAGGATTTTGAAATAGCTGATTTTGAGGTAGCCAATGTTTTGAACTTCGGAGGAGCGCTTGATTTGGGCGTCTCCTATAAGTTGGATGACCTGTTGGGTACACTTATTCCGATATTACCGCTGAAAGGTTTTACAGCATCGTTTGGCATTACAGACTTGGGCTTTATCAGTTATAAAAAGTCCTCACAAGCCAAGTTTGAGAAGTCGATAGAGTACACAGGTGTAAGGCTCGAATATGATAACGACAATGAAGATGGCAACAATGACAACAATAACAACAATAACAATACAACAGAAAGTGGCAACACCATAAAAGCCGATATTGACTACCTTATAGATCAGTTTGAAGATATAATGGATAATATGCGCACAGTTGGCGATGGTGGAACGGTTTCAAGAGGTTTGCGTACCACGACTAATGTTGGGCTCGAATACAGCTTTCTGAAAGATAAGATGAGCGCAGGTTTGTTGTGGAGCACGCATTTCGGATTGCCTAAGGTGTATAATGAAATGACGATTTCTTATAATCTTCGTCCGGTAAGATGGTTCTCGTTGAGTTTAAGTTCGTCGTTTGCACATGGATTCTTTAGAACAGCAGGATGGGCGATGAATTTCACACCAAAATATGGGCTTGATCTCTTCATTGGCATGGATTATGTGCCATTTGCGTGGACACCACCGATAGGTGATAATTGGCCGTTACCTTTTGGCCTACCGATTCACGATTTGAACGTTAATGTCAACTTCGGAGTGTCTGTACCTCTCGGCGGAAACCGTAGCGCCAAATATGATGGCACTAAACGCGAAAGACGCTTTGCCAAATATGGCGATGCCAACAGACGTGAAAGACGACAAATAAGACGAGGAAATGCAGAAGTACCACAACCGGAACCTAAACCGATTTCCGGTGAAGCGGAGACTCCGCAGGAAGTTATAGATTCATTTTAACGGAGATTTATTCTTCCGTTAAACCTTGAATAATTTTACTGACCTCTGCTTCGGTGGAGGTCAGTTTGTTTTCACAGATTTTAATGAGCTCTGTGGCAAGTTTGATTTTTTCAGAAAGTTCGTCAACGCTTATCTCTGCGTTTTCAAGCAATTCTACTAATTCTTGAAGTTCCTCGTAGGCTTCGGTGTAGGTTTTTTTCATAATATTTAGTTTTATTGATTTACAACTGATTCAATTTCTCCATTGGCAAACACCGTTTTCAAAACATCCCCCTGTTTCAAGGTTTTTGAAGATTTTACAATGATTCCGTTTTTAGAGGTAATGGAAAAGCCACGTTTCAAAATTGTTTTGGGATTCAGTAAACGGATTTTCTCTTTGGCGAGTTCTACGCTATGTGTGTGTTGACGGATGAATTGCTGTGATGCGTGTGTAATTTGTTGCACAAAATAATCCAACTGCCGACGATGAGATAGAACTAATTTGTCCCTTGAATTTTTGATGAGTTGGGAGAGTTGTTGAATGTTACGGCGTTCTGCAATTAGCTTTTGTCCGGCCATTCTGACGATGCTGTTCTGAAAATAATCCAACTGTTCGGCAAATGAGATTTGCTTTTCGAGTAGGAAATTGGCCGTATCGGTAGGTGTGATAGCTGCATAATGCGCCACCATTTCGCTGACAGTAAAATTCGTTGAATGCCCGATGCCTGTGATGACGGGCAG
>JAITVC010000035.1 GCA_031286005.1 Bacteroidales bacterium | reverse complement strand
AACGTGCGGTATTCTTGCCCCAGCAACTTGCATTGCGTTTTTTGCACGGGAAATCCGGGGTCGATAAACAGGGTGCCCTCTTTGTCTTTGTACATGCGGTTAACCGTCATCAACGTTGCAAAACCTGCTTGCATGGAGCCTACCGTAGGTACGCAGCATTCGGGCGAAACGGTTACATCCAGAAAGTTTTTCACAAAACGAGCGGCTTCGGTTTTAAACTCGTGCGAGCCTTCGATAGGCGGGTATAAAGAACCTTTACCTTCTTTCAAGGCATGAATTTGAGCATTGATGCCCACTTCGGGTGCCGGCAGACCGGGAACGCCCATTTCCATACGGATAAATTCGACACCGGCCTTGTGTTCGATGTCGTTGATTAAGCGTTTAACTTCGCGAATGGATGCTTTGCCAACGCTTTTGATGCTGTTTTTGGCCAACATTTCGTCGACCATAGTTTGAGGTACAGGAGTTGTGTTCATATTTTTTGATTTTTTGTGCAAAGATACGAAAAAATTAGCAATAGTGCATAGAGATTAGAGGAAAGTGATTAGTTATTTCATTTTTCATTCATTATTCACTATTAATTAATCACTATTCCCTATTTGTAGTTTCAATAATTTTTCGTATCTTTGCTATCTGAATAAATTAGACCTTTTTTATATGGAAAGCAAACTCCAAAAACTTACCGAAAAGCTCTACAACGAGGGGCTTTCAAAAGGTAAATCCGAAGCCGAACATTTGGTTAAACATGCGCATCAGCAAGCCGAGAAAATCATTGCGGATGCTAAAAAACAGGCTGCTGAAATTGTGGCACAAGCCGAGAAATCGGCAATTGATGCCAAGCGCAACGCCGAGGCTGAAATTGATTTGGCTTCGCGCCAAACTTTGTCTCGTGTGAAACAAACGGTAGAAAACTTGATTGTGGCTAAAACCATCGAAGCGCCTGTTTCAAAAGCATTCGACGATGTTACATTCGTCAAGGATTTAATTCAAACCGTTGTAAAAAACATGCATACAGGTGGCGATTTAACGGTAATTCTGCCGGCCAATAAAGAAGCCGAGTTTTTAAATCTCATTCAATCCAACATGCAACAAGCCTTTGGGCAAGGTGTAGATGTGAAGTTTGAGCGCACGATAAAATCCGGATTTCGCATTGGCACAGGAAAAGGCGGTTACCAGCTCACGTTTACGGATGCTGATTTCACGGAACTTTTCAAAAGCCATATTCGCTCGAAATTGATTGAACTTTTATTTGGAAAATCCTAATCATGTTTAAGCGAGATTATCATTATCTGATTGCAGGATTGCCCGATTTGGCGCTTGAACAAGGGGTTAAACAGTTCGATTTGGAAGCCTTTGTTCGAGAGGTGCATGAGCATGTTTCGGAAAAAGATGACGAATATGTTCGTGAACTTTTTTTGCCGTATGACCATCTAAATATCCATAATTTATTGCAAAAGCGTGAGGATATGTTTTCCTCGAAAGGGTTTTTTAGTTTGGAATTTTTAAAAGACCATTTAGACCAACCGGATGAAATGCCGCAATATTTAATCGACATCATCCGAAAGTTCCGCTTGGGACACGAGTTGGGCGACCGGAGTGATGAATATCACAACATGGCGCACTACACGTGGACACGATTTTATCAAGAAATAGAAGAAAAATCAACCAATCAGTTTATCCGTTCGTGGTTTCGTTTCGACCAGATTTTGCGTAATATCCAAAGTGCTTGGATGTGCCGGAAATTGGGTATGTCGATGCAAGAGCAATTGGTTGGTTGGGGCGAAGATATAGAGTTTTTTGTCAAGAATAATCTGCCGGATTTCGGCTTACGGCGTGAGTTGACGTTAGGCGAGCAAATCTTTAATCTGTTAGACGAACATATCGATATTCATGAGCGTGAGTTTCGGTTTGATGAAATCCGTTGGCAAATGGCCGACGAACTGACTACGTTTCACTATTTCGATATTGATAAAGTATTAGCCTTTTTGGCCAAAGCCGATATTTTGGATCGGTGGTTAAAATTAGATAAAGAACGAGGTACCGTGCTATTCGATGGCTTTGTTAAAAATTTAGTGGGACATGCCTCGGCAAACTCCGCAATTGAAGTTAAAAATTAAATACTATGAATACAACAGGTAAAGTAACCAGTATTATTTCCAACCTTGTGGTTGTGCAAGTGGATGGCCCTGTGGGGCAAAACGAGATTTGCATGATTGATTTGGGGCATACCAAACTTATGGCAGAGGTTATCAAGATTGTAGGCGACAAGGCTTACACGCAGGTTTTCGAGAGTACACGTGGGTTGAAAGTGGGCAATTCTGTCGAGTTTCAAGGGCACATGCTTGAATTAACGTTAGGGCCCGGCTTGCTTTCACGAAACTTTGACGGTTTGCAAAACGACCTCGAACGTATGGATGGCGTGTTTCTCAAACGTGGCGAATATACGCAACCGTTAGACACGGAAAAGAAATGGGCCTTCTCCCCTACTGCCAAAGAAGGCGACACGGTTGAAGCAGCTTCGTGGATTGGCGAAGTGAAAGAAGGTTGGCTGCCTCACCGCATCATGGTGCCGTTCAAATGCAAAGGTAGTTACACCTTGAAATGGTTAGCCAATGCAGGCGAATATACGATTAACGACCATATTGCGACTATTGTAGACGCCGACGGCAACGAAGAAAACCTCACGATGAGTCAGAAATGGCCTGTGAAAGTGGCCATCACGGCTTACGATAACAAACCTCGTCCGTTCAAAATTATGGAAACGGGCGTTCGGGTTATTGATACCTTTAACCCTATTGCCGAAGGTGGCACGGGCTTTATTCCCGGACCGTTTGGTGCAGGAAAAACGGTGTTGCAACACGCTCTTTCCAAGCAAGCCGAAGCCGATGTGATTATCATGGCAGCCTGTGGCGAACGTGCCAATGAAGTGGTGGAAATCTTTATGGAATTTCCACATTTGGAAGATTTGCGCACCGGACGGAAGTTGATGGAACGCACAACCATTATTTGCAATACGTCGAATATGCCGGTTGCGGCACGCGAAGCATCGGTTTACACAGCCATGACGATTGGCGAATATTACCGCTCGATGGGTTTAAAGGTGCTGTTGTTAGCAGATTCTACCTCTCGTTGGGCGCAAGCTTTGCGTGAGATGTCTAACCGGATGGAAGAGTTGCCGGGCGCAGATGCGTTCCCTATGGACTTACCGGCAATTATCTCTAATTTCTATGCTCGTGCGGGAGTGGTGTATTTGAATAATGGACAAACCGGCTCTATCACGTTTATTGGAACAGTTTCGCCCGCAGGTGGAAACTTAAAAGAACCCGTTACGGAGTCAACGAAAAAAGCGGCAC
>JAITVC010000019.1 GCA_031286005.1 Bacteroidales bacterium | reverse complement strand
ACTTGTCCGGGCAAACGCTTAGTTTTAGTGCAGTGCGCTCACGCTCCGGGCTTCCCCGTCCTTCTTCCGCTTCCGGGTAAAAGTAGCGTTCAAGTGGCAGTTTGCAAAGTCTAATAATCTCGTAGAACACTGGCAAACTTGGAAGCGACCCGCTGTTCTCTATGTTGGCAAGATAGCGCGTATCTATTCCGATGGCTTCCGCAAGCGATTTTTGTGTATGTCCCAATGCCTTACGCGCCGCTTTCATATCTGCACCGAAAGTCGAGAAAGGCGCACGATTACGCTCTTTTGGCATATTACATCACCCCTATACATTGTATAGGCCATGTACGGGTAACTGGAATGGTGTGATATGCTGTTTAAGTACATGAAATAAGCCATTGCTAGATATTTCTGTTTGTGTCTAATTGTGTCTAATAGCGGAGTGGGGATTGACTTCATCAACGATAAGATATATAATTGTATCATTATGATATAAATAAACAACGTGGTGGGGGTTGTGGGTTTACATGAAAAACAAGTTAGCATATTTGGGGTTTATAGGGTTGCTAGGCTTTGGAGGATTTTTTGGAACACCCTTAATATTTGCATTTTTCGGCTTTTTGGGGTTCTTCTACTACATAAAGGTGGTGCCGGATGAGTTGTTTTGGACTAATGTGCGTAAATGTGCAACATATGGTTTCTTTACTTTCCTAATCCCGGCTTGTTTGATTATTGTTACCACGCTTATGCTACAAGAAAACGAAAATTTATTCGACTACGCCTCAACATTCGCCTTAGTAGGATTTGCCTTAACGATGTCTGCGAGTTTAGGTGTCTTCTGTGCCACTTTAGAATATCTCGAAAAAAGAGAAAAACGGAGCAAAGAGGATGGAGAAGAAGATTAAAACAAAAATAAAAGAATACCGAGCCAAGCATGATATGAAACAGGACGAATTAGCGGCCTTGGTAGGTGTCCGGCGGGAAACAATATATCACCTCGAAAAAGGAAGATATAACCCGTCCCTTGTTTTGGCGCATTCCATCGCAAAAGTGTTTGGAGTAACGATAGAGGAAATTTTTGAAATTATTGAGGAATAATTTCAAAAAGGCGGTTTATTTGTCGTGTAGGCGATTAAACAAATGACATCGTTTCTTGGGGGGGATTACGCCGTAAAACTGAGGTTTACCAATCATTAGTGGTTTTGAAAATCAAAGCCGCCATACAAAATTAAGGAGCTGTTAAAATGTCAAAAAAATCAAAAAGTGTGCTTAAAAAATGTGTGGTTATCATGTTGCTTGTGGTTATTGCGTGTGTGTTAGTTTACGCTTCCTTCTACTTTGGATTAATCACCTCGGATGTTGCCAACTTCATCTATCCGATTATTACAACCGGGGGTTCATCTATCGCAGTTATTATGGGGTTGTATACGATGACTAAAAAAGATTCTGATGAAAAGTGATATTGCCTGCGAAAGATTGGGTGATTTTCTCACTTTGAGAGCCTAATGGCAAGAAAAGCAGTAAAGATAATTGCGGCAAATGTTTTGTGGAGGTGATGTCCGTGAAAGATATGTATGAAAAGTTTGGGCATGATTATGACGAATTTGGCGCTATTGAAAAATATCTTGGTGATGAAAGAAAATTCTTTCAAACGTTGTTTGAAAAACACGGTGTTCATTCCGTCTTGGACTGTGCCTGTGGAACAGGGCAACATTTGTATATGTTTTCTGAAATGGGTCTTTTTGTCAGCGGCTCTGATTATTCAGCCACAATGCTTCGAGTTGCAGAAAGTAATCTGAAAAAGCATGGGAAATCGATACCGCTGTGCCAATGTGATTTCAGATACTTAGAACACAAGCATACGAAAACATTTGATGCTCTTGTCTGTCTTTCAACATCTTTGCCGCATCTGCATACGGATGCTGATTTAATCACAGCCCTTAAATCCATGAAAAACAGATTGAACAAGAACGGGATTTTGGTTTTAACACAAGGGACTACGCCTTTTACATTGTCGCTGCCATCTGTTGAAGTTGTTGTAAACAATACGGATTTCTCCCGCGTGTTTGTAAAAGAGCATGACGACAAATTTCAGACGATTCATGTGCTGGATTTGTTTCACTCCGCGAGCCGCACTGAGAGCAATCAATACGATATTGTTTACAGGATTATTCTTGATGACGATTATAGACGATTGCTTTCTGAAGCAGGATACGAGGATATACGAATTTATGGCGATTATGAAATGAGCGAATACACCGCACAAAGCAAACGGCTAATCGTTGTGGCTAAATGTACCACGTGAGGACTATCCGAAAGTAAGAATCCCAAGAAAACAACAAAACTTGCACCAATTTTTAGGAGGAGCCATCTATGAAGAAAGAGAAAAGAAGAGCCAGTAAAGGCCAGTTTGCATTAGGGCTACTTGGGCTTATCGCCTGTATTGTTTCTATCGTTATGGTAATAACCAACCCCGAAGTGAGCAGCTTTCAAGAGTTCTTCAGCAGGAGTTGGCTGACCGTTATGCTTTTGCTTATCTTTGTTGTGCCTGCCATCGTCACAAACATCAGCGCCTTTTCAAAAAAATAAAAATAAGGAACTGTTAGTTTGAAATGCAAACCTACGAGAATGATGTTATTTGGAAGGAATTACAAAAAAACTTGCCGGACAAAAACAGTCTTACAACGATGAATTTACCATCAGAATATTTTATGGAGATTGGTAAGTTTCAAATCCATATTGACCATCATAAGCACTTATCCCCCAAGGCACGGATAGTATTGTTTCATGGTGTGGGCGGCAATGGGCGTCTTTTGTCATTTATAGCCGTGCCACTACGCAAAGCTGGCTTTGATGTTATTTGCCCGGATTTGCCGCTTTACGGATACACACAGTTTCTAGGCAAGGTTGATTACCAAGATTGGGTTGATGTTGGCAGTGAAATTGTAAAACACTTTTCGCAAGACAGTGTGCCTGTTTTCGTATTCGGTTTAAGCGCCGGAGGAATGTTGGCTTATCAAGTTGCGTGTAAATGCACCACCGTAAAAGGCATAATCGCAACCTGCCTTTTAGACCAGCGCAACCGCACGATAACAAAAGCTACAGCGGTAAAC
>JAITVC010000148.1 GCA_031286005.1 Bacteroidales bacterium | reverse complement strand
CATCAAATCGCCCCCCCAACCCCGGATTTGCAGATTAGCGTTCAAATTTTTCAGTTCTCTGACTAAATTTGAGCCGTGCAAATCGCCGGATGCCTCGCCTGCGATGATATAGAGCTTCATTGATTCAAGTGCTTTAATTTATCAAGCATTCCTAAAGCGGTGAGGTCATACTGAATGGGGACAATCGAAATATAGTTATTCTCTAAAGCGTGAATATCAGAACCTTCTACAACGTTGTCGCATTCAAAATCGCCCGAAAGCCAGTAGTAATCGCCATTCCAAGGGTCTTTGCGGGCGATATACTCTTCAACCCAATAGGCATCGGCTTGTGTGCATATACGCACGCCTTTGATGTCTTCTTTTTGGGCTTTGGGAATATTCACATTGAGTGAAATACCTTTGGGAATGGATGTTTCGAGAATTTTAGCAATGATTTCGCGAATGAAGTCGGCGCTTTGCGAGAAATCAGCGTCGTGGTCGTAGTCGAGCAACGAGAATCCAACGGATTTGATGCCTTCCATCGAGCCTTCGATGGCGGCGCCCATTGTTCCGCTATAAATGACGTTGGACGACGCATTTGAGCCATGATTGATACCCGAAATCAACAAATCGACTTTTTGGTTTTCCAAAGCTACTTTCAGTCCCATTTTTACACAATCGACAGGTGTTCCCGAACAACTATATTCTTGATAATTGGTATCTTTTTGGATTAAGCGCAACCGCAACGGCCGGTTAACGGTGATGGCATGTCCCATTCCGGAATTCGGGGAGTCGGGTGCAACTACGGTTATATGGCCAAAAGGGCGCGCAATTTCGATGAGCGAACGGAGCCCTTTGGCGTGGATACCGTCGTCGTTGGTGATTAGGATGTTTAGCATATTGGATTTTTTCTACAAAGATACGAAAAATAATTAATAATTAAAAATTAAGAATTAAAAGATTTTATACCGGACTTGTAGCGGACTTGATACGGAGATGGTACGGACTTGGTTTTATAGCAAACCTGACAAAATGTCAGGTGGACTATTAACAACCCTCGGTTAATGAAAAATGTAAAAAAAATTAATAGGGGCTTGATTTTTTAAAAAATTATTCGTAACTTTGCACATATTATTAAATATGATATTCATAATATACACAAATAACAGCATTAGCCTATGATATAGATCTGTACCAAATTACAAAATTAAATGCTTATGCACAAAATTTTACTACTGATTTTTTGTTGCCTGTTCTTGGGGCTTCAAGAATCGTTTGGGCAAGAATCTAATGCAATTCGTTTGAGTACGGGTGGTAAGGTTACGAATACCATCATTTATGGCAATGCTAAACTGAAGCCTGTTTCGGCAGGTGTTCAAGTTCGCTATTCAGCATCCGATTCGCTTTTGGAAGGAGAAAATCTCGGCAACTTGCCGCCTTTGGTTAAAAGTCCGTTCGACACGGTTTCTCGCAATCATGGACATCACTACAATGACTATCATATCTATGGTCAATCTCCGGTTTATAATAGCGGCACTTTGGATGGCCTTACGGCGGAAGATACATTGGATTTGGATTTCACATCCCGTGTGGCTTGCGACAAGGTTGACATAGGGGTGTTTGAGCATCCGGTTATTCCTACCGACATCATTCTGGAGCCTGAGGCTGACACGGTTTGCGAGGGGACTTCGTTTGAACTTCAAACTGATGCCGTAGGCGAAAACGTGAGTTACCAATGGCAAAAGAATGGCGAGAATATCGTAGGTCAGACTTCTAAGACATTGATTATTGACGATAGCAAGTCGGATGATGCCGGAGAATATCGGGTGATTGCTTTGGGCACGTGTTGCAACGATACTTCGGTAGCGGTTACCGTGGTTGTGGATGAACGCCCGGAAGTTGTGGCGATGAATGACACGATTATTCTTTCGGGGGCAGATGTTTTGTTGCGTGTAATATCCTCGGTGGGCGATGTGAAATGGTTGGCCGAAGATTATGTAACTCCGGTAGACGATTTGCTGATTTCGAATATTACGAATAGTACGACCTATATTGCCGTTGCAACTAACGGAGTTTGTGTGGAAGAGGTTCAAGATCCTGTACAAATTAACGTAGATGGCATGCCCTGTACGATAGGGGTTGGTCGCGGCGATACGATGATTTGCTTTGGCGATTCATATCAATTGCTTCCGGATTTAGCATCAACCGGCGCCACGGTCGATCAATGGCTTGTTGCAGGCACGGACATCACGTATGAGGCCGGTGAAGTGATTTGGCCGGAAGAAGACCTTCGTTTGGTGGCTCGCGGTTATACGGTAGGTGCATTTTCTGATGAGAGAACGGTGTGTTATAGTGATACATTGACGGTTTCTGTTCGCAAACTTGAATTGGATGCTATGGTCGACGCGGATGATGAACATGTGTGTCGCGAGGAAATGATCACCTTAAAATCTGTTCCGGAGGTTAATGTGGAATGGTATGATGGCGAAGGCGTTTCTCAAGGCACCGGCAATAGAGAGATTATGCCTCATCAAGATCCTACAAATTTGTATTATGCCGAGTTGAGTGACGGAGTTTGCTCCACACGCGATACCGTATATATATATGTATACGCGCCGACCTCGGAGGCACCTATTGCTAAAGACACTATTATATGTATAGGTGATTCTGTAAAATTGCTTGCAACTAATATTGATGCAGACGAGGTAACTTGGTACCGCTTGTCGGACGGCGAACGATTAGGTCAGTCTCCGGTGGTTAGTCCTGCCGTTACGGAACAATACCGCGCATCGGTGTCGGATGATTATTGCGAGGGTATGATTTTTGTTGATATTACGGTTGAGGTTGAGGCGTTGCCCCCATTTATAGCTATGGATGATGCTACGGAATGTAAGTATGGCGACAACCCGGCTTTGGTTAACTTATTATCTGCTCCGATTGCTTCGTGGTGGACAACGATGGACGGCACTCGCCTTAGTAGTACGACTCAACGACTTACGGAAAGTCAATCGTTTGTGGCGGTTTATAATTATGGTTCTTGCCAAGTGCACGATACGGTTAAGATAGGTGTTATAGACTGTGGTGATGAATTTCAGTGGTATTTGGCCTCCGGCACGGATTGCGAAGACAATAAAGGCTGGGCGGAAGTTAATATCTCCGGCGGTGCTGCACCCTTTACATTTTTGTGGAGTAATGGCGATACCGCACAGCGCATATTCGATTTAGATCCGGGCATGTACAGTGTAACGGTTACCGATTTTCTCGGCAACATCTATACCGACGAAACCACGATTGCGAAGGTTGATTCGCTTAAAGTAACTTTGGGTATTTCGGATGCCAAGAATGAAGCTTGTAGTAACGGTTCAGTTACAGTTGAGGTTACGGGTGGTGTGCCTAAATTGAATGGTTCTTATACCTATGCTTGGAGTGATGGCCGAATTGATGATAATGAATTGGGTTCGAAATATACTCGTACAGATATGAACTCCGGCGACTACGTTCTACAAGTGGAGGACAGCCGAGGTTGTGTGGTGAAATCCGACGTTAGTATGCCTTGTGCATTTATGCCGGTGCTGCCGAGTTTGTACATTTCACCGAATGGGGATGGTAAGAACGATTGGTTGCAAATAGAGAATATAGGCTTGTATCTTCATAATACGGTTGTGATTGTGAATACCTACGGAGCCGAAATTATTCGGTTGAAGAATTATGACAATGATAAAGTTAAATGGGATGGACGTAATTCTCGCAACCAAATTGTTCCGGATGGTGTTTATTACTATATTATAGAGGTTGAGGATATGAAACCGATGGCGGGATGGGTGTTGATGAAGGTTTCTAAGTCGGAATAATTTGGTGCGAGGTGCGGGCTTGCTGTGCAAGCGGTACTTGGTGCGAGGTATGGAAATTAAGAATTAAAAGGGAAAAAAGATTAAAGGTAAAGGGTAAAAGGTTAAAATTAGGGTACACCCCGTACCACGCACCTAACACCTCGATACCGTAATAAAATAGACGATGAAAAAACTATCAATTATAATGGCAATTGTTTTTGCGGGCAGCGGGCTGGCGTTTGGGCAGATGGGTACGCCGTTGTCGCAGTATTCGGGTAATCAGTTGGCCTATAATCCGGGTTTTACGGGTATTTACGATTTGCTTGCGGCGAATTTGAGTGTGCGGCAATCGTGGATGGGCCTTGAAGGTGCACCTAAAATCATCAATATTAATGCACATGCTCCTTTGCGAGGAGGGCAGCACTCTTGGGGCGGCTCTTATCAGATGGAAGAGTATGGTAATATTACCGAAAATCTGATTTTGGGTAGCTATGCCTACAAGCTTTTTTTTGAAGAGAGTGTCTTGAGCTTGGGACTTCATGCCGGTATTTCGCACTATTTAGTGGATTGGGATGCCATAGAGTATGTTTCCGATTGGACAGACCCGACCTTGAAAAAGGGTCGTCTGTCCAACATAAATTTTGATGCGAGTTTTGGCTTGCATTATATGCAGCACAACTGGTATGTGGGGCTTTCGGCGATGCATTTGAATCAGCCGAAGTTTGATATTCATGAAATTAACGGCACTACGTGGTATTCGCAAATGGGGACTCAATTTTTCTTGATGGGTGGTTTTAACCGTAATCTTACTCAGGACTGGTCGTTGCGTCCGGAATTTTTGATGCGTTTTGTTCAACACGCTCCGGTTGCAGCAAACCTTGGCGCTTATGTTTTTTTTCAAGGCAATTATGGTTTAGGCGTTCATTATGTGAGTGGTCAAAAAACGATTAGTTTTGGCGCCAAAATAGTTGTTATAAAAGGATTTAGGGTTGGCTATTCATACGATGTGGCCTTGGGTGCATTGAAGTCGTATCAGAGTGGGTCGCATGAAATTTCGATTAATTATACGACAGAGGTTTGGGGAAAACATGGGCGACGGATGTGGAGAAATGGCCGATGAAGAATTAAAAATTAAGAATTACGAGTTACGAATTATAAGAATTAAAAAGATATAAATAATGAAAAGAGTTAGTTTATCGATTTTATTGGCGGTATGTTTTTTTGGGGTGTTTGGGCAGCCGAAGCCGGTTTATGTAAATGTAGGAGCTTCGGGAAGTGGGGATTCGTGGTCGGATCCGGCCGGTTTGCAACAAGCTATGGAGATAGCCAAAGACGGTTTGCGGGATGTTTGGGTTCAAATGGGAACCTATAAACTCACGAAGACGCTTGTGGTGCCGGATGGCATCCGAGTTTATGGTGATTTTCGGGGCAATGAGACGTTTTCGGACTTTAACGGTGAAGCGGATTTTTCAGAACGCTATCAAGACCTTCGCTTAACCGTATTGGATGGCCAAGGGCTATGCAGGGTGGTTTATCTGAACAATAACGCTGTCTTGGATGGATTTACGGTAAGGAATGGGGTTGCAGCAGGCGTTTCGACTTCGCTCAACGACCACGGATATGATGGCGGCGGTATTTGGATGGGGACGAATGCGAGCGTGATACACTGCCATGTTGTAGACAACCGAGCATTGCACAATGGCGGTGGTATCTATGCCGATGGAAGTGGGACAATTCTTAACTCTCTTATTGCGAGAAACCGAGCCGGTTGGGACGGTGCGGCCATCTATGGCACAACGCTTGAGGTGCGCAGCAATACGGTGGTGGATAACACCATGATGGATTGCGAATCAACGACTAATACAACGTATGCCCCGATTTGTGCCGGGCAATCGATAACGCTAACGGTTGACGATGCGGGAACCTATCTTTGGAACACAGGAGCTACTTCGGCATCGATAACCACTCCGGTGCTCACAAAGGATACGACGTTTACGGTTGTGGTAACGAAAGCAGACGGATGTTTGTTAGAACTCTCTTTTTCTATTACCGTCAAACCTTTGCCCAGCTTAACCATTACCGGTGTGCCTAATCCGACTAATCCGGGTGCAACGGCTACATTCACAGCCGAGGGTACTCCGAGTGGCGGCACGTATCAATGGGATGATGCATTGGCAACGACCGGCCCTGTTTTGACTCAAGTAATGGGCGAAACGGGTGATTTGCAAGCTACTTGCACCTATACGTTGAACGGCTGTTCAGTTGAAGAAATCTATACGATTACCAATACAAAATGCACGCCAGCCACAGCGCCCACCGCATTGACGGTGGATGATGCCGAAGTTTGCATGGGCGATTCAACCGTGCTTCGCTTGGAGGGCGGCAACCGCTATTCGGGCAAATGGGTTCTTTATTCGGGCGGTTGCGGCGAAGGAACGCCACTGGCCGAATCTAATCTTAATGCTGATGTAACGTTTAAAATCAAGCCAACGGTAAACACCACTTATTATGTAAGAGGCGAGGGTTGCGGTGAGCAAACGTCTTGTGTTTCGGTCTTGGTTGAAATAGCTCCTCTGCCAGATGCGATTATGCCGATTGCTCCCGAAGTGTGTGTGGGTAGTGAGATAACCTTGACTAATACTACGCCGGGCGGAACGTGGAGTGTAGATGGAGAATTACGAATTACGAATTACGAATTAGGAGAGGTAACTGTAACGGGAGTTTCGGCAGGTGTCGGAACGGTTTATTATACGTTGCCAACGTCTTGCCAACAAAGTATTGTTGTTGATGTTAAGGCTTTGCCTTTTGATATTGAGGGCGATACAAATCTTTGCGAGGGCGAAACACGAGTGTTTAGTTCGGTTACCGTGGGGGGCAAGTGGAGTTCGTCCAATACGGAAGTGGCTATTGTAGACGTCAACAGCGGAGAAGTAACGGCCTTGAAAAACG
>JAITVC010000272.1 GCA_031286005.1 Bacteroidales bacterium | reverse complement strand
TATTGGGAAAGAGGATACGGTGGAGCGGATTCGGAGAATGAAAAATTAGGAATTAATTGTCCGAACTTTGAGGGATGTCGCCGAGGCGAGTGGGGGCACTTTCGGCGGAAGCAAAGCCGCCAGATTCTAATATCGAAAAAGATAAGGACAACATTCCATCTTGATTGGAGGTTGTGGTTTCGGGCATATCCACCAACCATTTGTTGTTTACTTTACTTAGATTTAAACGGCGTTTTTGGTTGCCTTTTATAGTTTGTCCATCTTTGCTTAACACTTGATAGGTGCATTCGGCTTTGGTTTTCAGGATTTCAAAATCTAAAATCTCAAAGGCATTTACGCTTTCGGCATCGGCATTAGGGTTTAATGTAAATAAAGTGGCCCGAAAATCAATATTTTCGTAAGAGGCTTGGGTGCAAAATGCTCGTGCAACATCAAATTTGTGATCTACATAATAGGCTTGCAGAAAAGCATCTGCAACTTGCTTAACAGCCTGCCTCTGTCCGCAGGAAATTAAGAGTAGGGGCAAGATTGCAATGATAAAAATCCATCGAGAAAGAAGTGCTGTTTTTTTCATGATAAAAGCGAAATTGTTTTTTTGCAAAGATAGGAAAAATAATTAAAAATTAACAATTATTGGCAAAAAAATGTTGATAAGTCATCTGTTTTGTTGAAAACTTTTAATTTATATGTTGTTTAAATAAAGCATTTAAATTATATATATTGAATAAAATATGATTGTTAATTTTGGATTTTTATTAAGAAATAACGTTAATGACCATAACAAGACATTTTTGAGATTTGTTTTTCTAAAAAAAAAATCGTAAATTTGTCCCGTAATTAATATATACGCACGAAACAAGATGTTCATAAAAACTCCTGACTATTGAAAAAACTACTATGAGATTTCCACTTATTTACTTACTTTACCCGCCTTTATGGCGTCAGGCTTTTGTGGCATTGTTGATGCGACGAAAATTGTTTTGTATTTGGCACAATTGACCTGCAACATTCGAAAACTCAATCATAATACTAAAAAATTCAAAGAAAAAATAATAATCCAAAATTTTAAAATCATGAAAAAATCAATCAACTTAATTCTGACAGCAGTTTTTGCTTTTTTGATAGCAAGTTCTGCACAGGCAAGTAACATCCAAATTCCGAAAGAGCCGACTATTGCGGCCGCAGGAGCCGGACTTAAACTTGTAACGTTTGACCTAACATGGGAATTCTCTTGGCGTTCGTCGCAATTGAGAAACTATGATGCCGCATGGGTATTTGTGAAATACCGTGTAGGTATGGACGAATGGGATCACATGTATCTTGACGGAGATTATAATCCGGCAACAGCCATGAATGACAACGGCACAAAAATGGCTTATCAGTATGGCCAATCTAACGGCAAAAACGTAGGGGTTTTTCTCTATCGCGAAGCCAATGGACAAGGCGACATCAATTGGACGGGTATTACCCTTCGATGGAACTATTCTGCACCGAACACCTACAGCTCTCGCGCTAACTTGGTAGCGGAAGATGATGTTATCGTTAGAGTGTTTGCGGTTGAAATGGTCTTTGTTCCGGAAGGTGCTTTCTATTTGGGCGATGGACAAGGGGATGCCGCTATGGGCAAATTCTGCAAAGCCGATGAATTAAACAACATCATTGTTCCATTCCGTGTGGAAAGCGAAGGCGCTATCGGTATTGGTCTCAGACCAGCAACTGAAGGCGAAATCAGTGGTGTTGCCGGACGCCTTTCGGCAACGAGCAATAGCATTGACCCAACCGGCTCCGGCCTTGGCCTTGACGGTGACGGCGCTATTCCAGCTCCTTTTCCAAAAGGCTTTAAAGCGATGTATGTGATGAAATATGAAATCACACAAAGCGCTTATACCGATTTCTTGAACACGCTGACTGTGGCTCAACAAACTAATCGTATCCGTGTACCAAACAATTCCGGTGTGAATACGCTTGCATTCCGTGCTCGCTTGGCAACTGATGGCGTAACCGCTGTGGCCGATCGTAACTTTATTAAAATTAAAACTCCGGGTGTGATTGAATTTGCTATGGATGCTAATGTTAACAATGTTTATGATGAACTCGGCGATGGACATGGCGTGGCCTGTGCTATGGGCAAACAAGATCTTTTGGCTTATTTGGATTGGTCGGGTTTGAGACCTATTACAGAATTGGAATACGAAAAAATTAGTAGAGGGCCAATGGCAGCTGTGCCGGGCGAATATGTTTGGGGAAATACCTACTCTGTTCCAACAACAGGAACTGCAACCGGTATTACTGCGGCTACGGCCGGGTTTGTTACCAATTGGGGGCAGCCGTCGGAAGTTGTGAATGCTCCCGTTAACGTTAATAACAATAACAATAAAGGGTTGAATTTTACAACACGCAACGGTGCATTTGCTACACCAACGAGCGATAGAATCAAAGCCGGCGCCACTTACTGGGGTGTTATGGAAATGGGTTCTAACTTGGCAGAAGCTGTGGTGAACATGAGTACACTCGAAGGACGTGCATATTCGGGACTTCACGGTGATGGCCGTTTGGATTTGAACGGAGAAATAGATGTTCAACAATGGCCGGAAGATAATGGTATGGGACACCGTGGAGGCAATATCGCTCTTAATGCAGATCCGGGCGTTGTTCTTTCTAATGTAACTATGTCTGACAGACGTTGGTCTCAAAATAACTGGGGACATTTTTATTGGACGGGCGGCCGTGGAGGCAGAACTGTGGGCGGAAACTAAAAAAGGTAAAAAGGTGAAAGGGCAAAAGGGTTAATAACCCTTAACCCTTTAGCCCTTTAATTCCTTAACCTTTTTTACAATAATTAAAAAAAACAAAAATTATGAAAACACTAAAACACATAATCATTACAGCATTTCTGCTTTTGTGCTCTGTATCGCTTTGGGCAACCAACGTTCAGATAACAAAAGGTCCGGAAATTGTGTCTCGTGATATAGCTCACGATACCATCACTGTGAGGTTTAGCTTGAGCTGGGACAACTCTTGGAATTTAGCCTCTCCACCAAACCATGATGCGGTTTGGGTTTTTATGAAATATCGTGCTTTGGGTCATCATGGCTTTAAGCATAGTAATTTGCACCAAGTTGATGATGTGGTAAAAGGTGCCGGAAGCACACCGTATAAACAACAATATGGCGAATCGCAAGTGCCTAATTCACATGATGTAACAACGGGTCTTTTTCTTTACCGCAGTAACCGTTCGGTAGGAACTACAACTTTTAATGATGTTGAGCTCAAATGGAATATTGCCGAAACGGGTATTGATGTCAGTACTATCCTTTCGGTACGTGTTTATGCTATTGAAATGGTGTATGTGCCGGTAGGTTCTTTTGCCACACCAAATACTGTCGTATTTAATGCGGCACCTGTTACTTTTCCAAATGGTACGGCACCGTTCTATATGATGAAACACGAGGTAACACAAGCAGCTTGGGTTGATTTTATTAATAGTTTGGATTATCAACAACAACTTCGTATCAGCCCTGTAGCTCCAAGTTCGGGCGTAAATACAGCGTATCGCACGGAAACTTCGCGTTTGAACATTAAGATTAAAACGCCAGCCGTTGGCAATACGCCAGCAGTTTATGGTGTTTCTGTGAATGGAACTAACTGGGATCATGAAACCAATGGCGGAAACATTCCTATGTTTGGTTTGGCTTGGACTGATATTACGGCTTATTTAGATTGGGCTTGTTTGCGTCCTTTGACCGAGTTGGAATATGAAAAAGCTGCTCGGGGCGAATTGCCTGTTGTGGCTAATGAATTTGTATGGGGTGATGCGAGTGTAGGAACAGTGTTGGTATCTTTCAACGATGCTAACCTACCTAATGAGGTAGCCGGTGACCCGGCAGCCCGGATTTCTATTCCGAGTACAGCCGCTATTACGGCGCATACAGCCGCGAGCCGTCAACAATGGCCGGTGCGTGTAGGCGCTTTTGCGAGAGAAAATACCACCCGTTTGCAGGCCGGTGCGTCGTATTGGGGTATTTTGAATATGACCGATAACGTTGCCGAACGCTATGTTTGTTTGTCCACTACGGCCGGTAATGCTGTTACTACAATGAGCGCTAATGGTCGGTTGTTTAATGGAATTTATCATGGTGATGGAAATATTCTCGGATCGGGACTTTCGAATGTGACTACTTGGCCCGAACAAACAGCAGCTATTGGTGCGACTAACTTGAACGGAAGCGGCTATAAAGGTATAGGTCTTAATACGATTAATAATATCCCTGCATGGGCAGCCGCAACCTTTGGAGTTGGCGCCCGAGTTGCTACGATGATATCCAATCCGTGGAACGTTCGCGATCCTTGGACGGGAGTTCGTGGCGGCCGTACAGTAGAAGTTGGGTTTGAAATTTTTAAACATCCGAGCACGGCCGTTGTGGCGAAAACCATGAATGGCTCTTCCGGAGGTAGCGCTTCTACAGCATTCCCTGCACTTTCTGTAACCGGTTTAGGCGGTTTGCCTCCATATACGTATCAATGGTATGAAACCACGGATCCGGAAATGGAAGGCACTGCAATCGAAGGTGCAACAGCCGTATCTTATATACCGCCGTTTGCAACGGCTCATACAGAGAAATATTTTTATTGTGTTACCACAGATTCAGAAGGAGCAGAGCTAACATCTAATGTGAGTGGAGCACATACCGTAATGAACGTGGGAGTTCAACCCTCAACCGAAGCATTTACCACATCTATCACCGGCGATATGATTCCTACTTTGAAAGTAGAACCTGTTGGCGGCATGGCTCCTTATACCTATCAGTGGTATTATAATACAACTGCAGCAAACACAGGTGGCACAGCGATTGCGGTGAATGGTAATAGTGCAAGCTATGATCCTATTCTTCCACAATATAATAGCAGTGTTTATTTTTGGTGCCGGATTACCGATAGCAGAGGTGTGTATGTTAATAGTGCGGTAAGTGGTTTGCACAAGGCCACACCAGCCACTTATGCTTATAAAGGATCTGCCGAATCGGTTAGTTTGCCGGCAGGTGTTTATCGTTTAGAAACCTGGGGTGCCAGTGGCGGAAGAGGATTTTATAGCACAGCGGTTGTTGCCAACGCATCATTTGGAGGTGCTTCTTCAGGTCATATCAAATTGGAAAGCACAAAAACGTTACATATTGTCGTAGGTGGAATGGGAGCAACAAGTACGAATGGTGGTACGGCAGCAGTTCGTAATCGTATATCAGGAGGGTTTAATGGAGGCGGTTTGGGAGCTCAAACGCTTACGTCAGGAGGAACAACGGCAGGCCGTGGTGGCGGTGGCGGTGGCGGTGCTACGCACATTTCGTGGAATGCCGGCTTATTAACAGATCAAGCAGCCCGTGATGGTATCATTTTAGTTGCCGGTGGCGGTGGCGGTGGTACTTATTCAACCGGAACTACAACTTATGGTGGTGGTCGAGGTGGTGGAGTAACCGGTGAGCATTCTAATACAACCGGACCAAAAGGTGGTACGGATATTGCCGGAGGAGCAGCGGGTTTTGTATGCACAATAGCTCCCGGTGCGAATATGTTGGTTCAAGCTACAGCCGGAGAACTTGGTCGAGGCGGTGATGGCGCTATTCTCCCAGCCGGTCAAACCGGTGGTGGCGGCGGCGGCGG
>JAITVC010000260.1 GCA_031286005.1 Bacteroidales bacterium | reverse complement strand
CCTTGTCTGAGCCTATAACCTTGCGAATTGGTTGTGTTCCATTCGATGGGTTCAATGGCAAATCCTTCGGTATACATGGATTTAGAAAGCCGTGTCATCCATCGTCCGCTAACATCGAAAATATCAATCTCTACACGCTTGATTTTTTTCGGCGCATTGTGAGTAAAGTAAAATTTAGTGAAATCTCTTACCGGATTGGGATAATTGTAAGCCTTGGCAATATAAGGCTCGGTTTTTTCGATAACTTCAAATTCTATGGTATCAACCGTCGAGATATTGAAGATATTCCAAACCTTGACTTTTAAATTATGCTTGCCAACCGGAAGGTCAAACATCGGGTAATACAATTCGCCTGCGGTATTGCTGCCCGACAGATATTCAAAATAATCGTTGAGATAGATTTGGTTTCGGGCATCGTCGTCAAGAATTAAACTGATGTTATGGCCAATTCCCGTGCCGGAATAGTTGATGCCGTATTGATCGTTGATTTGCACATACAACACCGGATTGGGAGTGGTAATATTACCTGCTTTGAAATTGGTGTCGTTGATAAATAACCGGATGTTTGGAGCATCGGCAACAATGTCGAAGTTCTCGCCAAATCCACCGATAGTTACCCGGTCAAAATATCCGGAAGCATCCACCGAATCAGAAAACGCATAGTAACTGATTTTCCCCAAACCAAAACTGTAATTAATGTCTTTGGGTGTTGTGAATTGGGTTTCAAACACACCGTTAATTACGGATGCTTTGCCTTTGAACAATACATTCTTTTGAATCTCATATTCGAGCACGGGATTATTTCCTGCAGCTGTGCTGTTCTTGTTTCCGAGCGTTTTGGTTTTTGTTGGTTTGTCGTAAACGGTAATCATTACTTCGCCGTTGAAATCGGATACCGGCCGATTTTCAAAATCGGAAATGTAACCGCTGATGGTTACCGTATCCAAAGCCTTAATGGTATCTTTGATGTATGAAGTTGCTACTTGATACTTGGGCAAAGCCAGTGGAAGTGCAGGGTCGCCCAACAAAACAAACGGCTTTAATGCAAACGCATTACCGGTTTGATTTTTGGCCATTCTGATGATTTCGCCTAATGTGTGGGGCTTTCCGTTTGTACGCGTGAGTGCAAAACGGTTGAGTGCTCCGTGAAACACATCGTTTGGCGAGGTATAGGCCACTCGTGTGGTTGCAATCACACCAACAGCGCCACCCTCAGGCGATAACACCATCGCTTCGCCGGCCGAGACTACCGCATTATCATAGAGTACAAATGAGCATGAGGCTGCAAAAAGCACGGTTAGCCGATCGCTATTCTCAAAACCTGCAATATCGGACCGGTTCAAGAGGTCTTCGTCGGCAAAACCTTCGGCGCCGCTATGGCCTTCGTAATTTAAAATTAAAGTGCCTCGCTCAATCCGTTGTTTTAAATTAGTTTTAAGTTCGGGATAGCGTGCTCCGCTTGGTGTGGCCGCTTGCGGATAGGCATCGGCATAAATCTTTTCAACATTTATATCTTTGAACTTGGTTTTGTATTCCGGCTCAAAATAACCGTGATTTCTCGTGTCTTCGTAAGTTTGCGGGAAAGGCTCCGTTACACCGTCGTCGGCCAGATTGGTAACCACCGTGCGCCAATCGCCGAAGTGTGGCTGGGTGTAAGCGATGGTTTTATCAACCAAAGTTTTTGCATCTTCTTCTGTTCGTGCGGGGAAACGGCCAATGCCGATGCTCATTGTGTCGGATGCATCATCCAAAAAGCCGAATACATCATCGGTAGAAAGGCTATTGCCTTCAATTAACCCGGTAGGGTATTGATAATTTAGGACGAAGTTCTGTAATCCATTGTCATCGGGGTCTACGGAAAGATTGCGATAATCGTAGGACGGAGAGCCAAACAGCAACAGATATTCGGGCGGCATGTTGAGATTGGTCTTTTTGTAATGGCGCAGCAGTCGCCGAATGGCCATTGGGTCTTGACGTCCGAATGAAAATTCATTGAACACATCGTTCGGCGTGGTTACCAAAACCGTCAAACCTCTATTGCGGTGAAACTCGGCCAACCGATCGGCTTCTTTTCTGAAATTGGGATGAACTACGATAACGTATTGTACCGAATCCTCGCCACGCAAATTCTGATTGGGCACCGCTTCAAAATTGGCAATTGTCTGAATGGCATTGTCGGAAAATCCTATAAATTCAGGCCTTCCGGCAAGTTGTTCAGAAAATGATAGCGTTGTATTGTTTAGCGAAGTTTGCACCAAAAGCGGCTCTAACGGATTTGAAATATCCCATACACGAGAGTTCGCATTGGCAGAGCCTATTCTAAATTCGCCGATGGCTGTTGTGTCTTTTGCAAACCGGAATTGCACGGGCGAACTTCTCAGTGCCAATTGCCGTTGGTAATGCACCTCTATGTAATCCAAATACATCTCGCTTGAACTTTTTGAAGGCTCGTATTTGAACGACAAGCGAGGGGCAGCATCGGCAAACGACCAAGAGAACTGATGATTTAATTCCATCAGCCAATTTGAATTGGTCTTGTTGCCGGTAATGGGATACGATTGATTGTTGCATGAAATGACCACACGGCCGGATTCATTGATGACCAAACGTACTTTAATGTCGGGCTTTTGCGAAATGTCAAGGCCCTGCAAATCCAAGTTTATATCAAGGGAGGAAGTGGTTTGAGACAATGTCTCGCCATACCATTCTTGACTGGATTTTTTAGGATTTACGATTTCTCTTTCATACAGGTAATGGTCTTTAAAACTCGTGATAACAACGGTTGGCGATGAGGTTAGGCGTGGTTTCTCGGCAATACGTTTGCGTTCGCCCGTGGCATCGGTTGTCAGACAATAAACCATCGTATTGGTGTACACGTTGGTTTGATGGGTGTATTTCTGTCCATCCCAAATCCAACGGTTGGGCGATTGCGCATAGAACAAGATGTAACTGCCATTGCCAAATGTGGCACTGCCGCCGGTTTCCACATGGATAGCCATTTCTTGCCAATCGGTTCGTTCATCACTCCGATTAACCTCCGAAAGCATACCGTTTTCGCCGCCATACAAAGCTATTTGAGAGGCCGGAACAGGATTGGCAAGGATACCCTTGCTCTTTAAATCCTCAAAGCGAATTTTGTAAATGCCGTTGTTTTGAATAGTAAATCGATGCCACGTTCCCGTTGATAATACCGAGGATTGAGCATATACCCCCTTCCCCATAAGGATGAAAATTAAACCAAACATCACCGTAGGGGCGTAAAATCTTAC
>JAITVC010000136.1 GCA_031286005.1 Bacteroidales bacterium | reverse complement strand
AGTTTTTCAATGGCTCCACAAAAACATCGTCGTAAGACATATCATTGGCATAAGCCATCATCATAGGCACGTTATCGTTAAGAGAAACGCACTTAAACCGCTTGCCTTGGCCGCAGGAGCAGCCTTTGTTGAAATCGCACACCATGTGCGAAACCGTTGCCGCCGAGCCGCCATTGCCCATAATAAATATGGTGCGTTCTTCGGTGTATGCCGTAAATAATAAATTTAACAGCGTGTTTACATCTTCAACGGAAACCGAATCTATGGTTTTTTTCAGTTTGTCGAAATATGCTGTGATTGAAGTTGAAAAGTTTTTTGTCATGAATTAGGTTGCCTGATTTTGATCGGCATTGCAAAAATAGTATTTTTTATTGACTTGTGCAAGTTTTTTGCCTCAAATGTTTCGCGCAGGTTGCAGGACACTTTCCGCATCTTCGGAAACCTCGCCGCAGGTTGCAGGACACTTTCCGCACCTTCGGAAACCTCGCCACAGGTTGCAGGGCGCTTTCCGCACCTTCGGAAACCTCGCCGCAGGTTGCAGGGCGCTTTCCGCACTTCCGGAAACCTTGCCGCAATCTTAAAAACGACCTCGTACCCTTAACCGTTCGCCATTAAGGCCTTTTGGATGGATAAACGGACAGCTTCGTTGGAGGTGCGCTGGGCTTTCCAACCGAGGGTGTGTATTTTGGTTAAATCGTATCGAAATTCGGGCACATCGCCTATCCAGCCTCTATCGCCTCCGGTGTAGGTGATGCCAGCCGTCAAATGCATCTCGTCGATAACCATTTGTGCGATTTCTTTCACTTTGGTTCGAGAATCGACACCGAGATTGAAGATATTCAGTTGCTCGGAACTGTGTTGCCACACGAATAAAATGCCGTTTACCAAATCTTTCACATACACATAAGGCTTGTTTTGTTCGCCATTGCCCAGCACTTCCAATTCGTTAGGGTTGTTTTGGAGTTTCTGGATAAAGTCGAAAATCACGCCGTGCGTAAACCGTTCGCCAACCACGTTGGGAAATCGTGTAATCCACGCTTGAATGCCATAGTTGGCACAAAATGCGCTGATAAAAGCCTCGCTTGCAAGTTTGCTTGCCCCATAATTTGAAACAGGCAAAAGGGGGCCGTAGTTTTCCGTGAGCAAATCTTTGCTTTCGCCATAGATGGCAGATGTTGAAGCGAAGATAAGTTGTTTAACGTTGTGCTTGCGCATGGCTTGCAGCACGTTGAACGTGGTTTGAAAGGTCAACTCGTAATCCACTTTGGGGTCTTTTCCGCCCTTTTGAATGTCGGAATTGGCCGCCATGTGAAACACGGCATCGAAAGCCGAGTTTTCAAAAATAAGGTCTAAATGTTCGGTATTTAAAATATCGCTATTAAAGAATTTGAAATCTAAATTAGATTGCAGATGGGCGATGTTTTCTTCTCTTCCGAGTATTAAATTATCCACAACCGTGATGTTGTGCCCCTCGTGTATCAACGCATCGCAAAGATGCGAGCCAATGAATCCGGCACCGCCGGTGATTAAGATGTTCATTTGAAAATATGTCGAAACGTGTTAATAATAGCATTATGGCCTTTTTGTCCCAGAAGCGTAATAAGGATTTTGTGAAGTTTTATTTTGGCATAAAATCTCCATGTTTTGGTCATCCAACTTCCATCGAAATGGTGAATGGTATACGTGTTTGAGGTTATTTTCACATGATTGGTATGTAAATTCTTCGGAGAAAAGTAGGTCTGCGGGAAAATGCGAATTTCATCGGATTTCAGATGTTCGAAATCGTCTTTTTTGCAGTGAAAATATTCAGAACATAATTGATTCAATGCAATGGGTAGGGGCTGAAGATTCATCACACCTTTTTCATTCCAAAATGGAGTTTCTTGAAACCTACGAAGAGCATATTCAATCCATTTCGAGTGAGGTTCAGCTCCGATAATGGCCGCTTCTATATCGCCGCTTTGCTCCAAACCGATGAACGATTTTAACGTCAATAAATCATCAAACCTTTTGACAACTTCCACATCGGCATCCAAATAGACTCCGCCTTCATGATAAAGGGCGTGCAATCGCACATAATCCGAAACAGAGCCATACTTTTTCGCTTCCATCGCGCCATTGAACCAATCGCAAGACAAGGTTTTAACACGCTCTGCATCCCAAAGCACAAATTCGTAATCAGGCAAAACCTGTTGCCACGTGCTAATGCAACGGGCAATGAGCTCAGGATAGGAGTCACCGCTAATCCAGCAGTAGTGTATTTTTTGGGGAATCATTACAAGATCAATTAGGATGTTTCTTTTCTACCAAAACATTGTTTTCTTCAGCATATTTTTCGGAATCAAGCATGATGCGCGGACTTCCTATTTTGGGGAATAGGGTTTTGAGTTGTTCGGATGTTGCTTGATAAGGGATGTTTCTATGTTCTAATTTTATTTTAAAAGCAAAATCATCACCGAAATTGATTAGAACAGGCTCATCGGATTTTTCCAGCGTGCGAATCGTTTTGTCGATTGTGATTTTGTGCAGAACACCTCTCAATAATCCGGTGCTAAGGAAAACAGACGTGTTTATGACCAGCAGAAAATAAATAAAAGTTCTGAAAAGATTGATGGATTTTATTTTATTTTCACGTTCGCTGTATAGCAGCATAACTAACGGAAAAGCCCAGAAAAATGGCACGAATCGCGCCCACCATCCTAATGGAAGTATAAAGAGCGACAAAAAAAGTATGAGCAGAAAGATGTCGTAGTGTATGCGATTGATATTGTTCTCTAACTTATTTTTGCGAAAGGCCACCATACCATATAGAGCAAGCGATAACACAAAAGACCAGCAGAAAAATACGCCAAACCCTCCAATTCGCGTATTGTCGACAGCGCAGTTTCTGAAATGCGAAAATCTTAAATTCCAAGGGAAAGCCCATTTCACGTCTTCTTGTATACGCGACGTTTCATTTAACGTAAGATTGGGATAAGAGCATAACGAGGTCAACACTTTTCCTACTCTTGCTTTATTTTGAATGCTTGGAGTAAATTGATCTATGGTATCAACTCTGCCTTCGCCAATCACAAGGTAGAATGGGTTTTTGTGGTCAATGATATTAGTTACATATGGATTGAAACCAACTATGAAAACGGCAACAATGCTGCTAATCATGCAAGTGATGATTATTTTTTTCAGAAGGTCGTATCTCTTGATGACCATCATATAAACGAGGTAGCAAAACACTGCAAACAGAATCCAGAAAAACCAGTTGAATTTGATAACACATGCCAAAAACACAACAGCGCCAATAATGAAAAGATTGTATTTGGACTGTTTTCTAAAAAGCAAAATTAACGAGGGCACTAAAGTTAACAACAAAGCATAACCTGCAAAATCATTTTTGAACGTGAATATTTGCGCGCCTACAACCGGACAAAATACAAACAGAAAGGTTAACAAAATTTTCTTTTTGAACGACAATGTTTCAAAACACGTTTTTAAGAACGTGAAAAATAAAAAAGCAGATGCAAAAACGAGCAAGAGATTAACCGCCTTGCCTGTTTCGATGTTGCCTGTCATACTGTATATCGTGGCAGAAACAGTTTCTAAACCTTTGGCATAATGGTTAACCCAACGAGACGCATCGGGAGCGTGAAACTTGTAAATAGGATTCCAACCATTTTTCAACTGAGAAATGATTTCCTGATGATACCATTGCCCATCATACGAATAATCGTATGTGAATGCAGATAGGATTAAAGAGCCGATAATAATACCTAAAACAGAACATGAAGCATAAAAAAATTGTGGGCTGTTTTTTTCTGAAACGACATAAACTAATCCTAAGGACAACGCTATAGCCAAAGGAAAAATAATCGGACTCATCGATAATCCGCAAATCCAAAACAACGTTGTTACTACCAGTGAAAATACAGGAATTGCTAATAGCCCGACTCCAATAGCAAAAGGATTAAATTTTGAGGTTGTGTTGTTTTTCGGTGGCGTTTGGGTAGGTTTCATGGTAGTTTATAATTGTTTTTTAGAGAATAAATGTGTTGAAGAATGGTATGTCGAAAACAGAACTACAAAACTCATTGCAACATAAAACCACGGTATAAATAAAGCCGAATCGGTTGACACTTGAATAAAAAATGGAAATAAAATAATCATTGCTGCACCATTGGTAACTTTGATAAGAGAGAACAAAGTTGCTAACAAAAACAATAATCCAAATACACCGGTTTCCATCAAAAACATAAGAAAGTAGTTGTGTGCATAATAAGTCATAATGTGTCCTGTTTCAAAAAAACCCGTACCGAATAGAATCCGTTTCAAACTTGCCGTTTTGTAATAGTCCAAAGATTCAGTGATAATCTGAAATTTAGTTTGAAAACTTCCGTCTTGAATGAGGTCTTTGATGACAAAAAGACCAAAAACTGCGACACAACCAAACGACAATAAAATTAACAATGATTTTTTCCAGTTCAGATTTCTAAAAAAAGCATAATACATCAAGCCTCCTGCAACTGCCGGTATGCTTGTTCTGGAAAAAGTTAGTAGAAGGAGAACAAACGTAATTGTCAATTCTTTTTTCATGGATTGTTTTTGCGTATGTTTCCACCAAAAAATGAAAAATAATAGCACAATCAAATGAATGGCCACCGAATTACTTGAAGAATACATAGGACCATTATGCTTATACGTGTAAATTCCTTGGTAAAAATTAGCATTTTGGAAAATGAGGTGAAAATTGACGGCATATCGCAAAATAGCCTCAATACAAAGAATAATGATAGAATACCAGATAAATTTTTGACCTAATTTTTTCAAGAAATCAGTTGTTGTATATTTGGAAAAAATCAAAATCAAAATCAAATATACCGGCGCAAATATGGCACCCATATAATGCCTGAATTTTGCGTCTATAATATATTGTGAGATGAAAATATATAAAATAAAAATACCAAAAACAGCGATAAGCAGGTTTGACGATTTGTCATTGGCAACGTTGAGAATTTTGTCATTATTCGTACTTGTTTGAATAATCCAACACGCAATTGCTCCAAAAAGCAATAGCAGCGTTGGTGGTAGGGGCAACCACATGTGGACAGACAAGCTTGCAAAAGGAATGAGCAACCACAAGCCGAGTTCATTCAACGAAGGATTGCTTAACGTTAATTTTTGAGCAATTTTAGTTTTAAAAATATGCATGATTTAGGATCTGAATTTGATGTGGCAAAATACTTTGACAACTAAACGCAGCAAGCGGTTAGTGTCATAAACATAGTGAATTAAAAACCGTATAAAATTAACCGGATCGGAACAGATAATTGAAAGTTTATTTGTTAAATAAAACTTTTTTGAAAATATCAACGTTTGAATGCGTGATTGTATAGGCTTTTGAGGGAATGTTTGGTCATTTTGTAAGAATTTAAGCAACTCCAAACCTCCATCAATGGATTCGGAAAGATCGTGCCCAAAATTGTTGATATGAAAACGGTAATAAACAAGGCGATTTGAGATATATTCGATGTTTTGTTTGTCCTTAGTTAACTGCAACGAGAAATACCAATCATCAACACCTTTATGGGTCATTTGCGGATAGTAGAAATGGCAATTTAAGGTCTGCAAAAACGGTCGGTTTACAATCCAGAAAGACGTTGACAAAACAGGATTACCATTTAAAATATGTTTGAAATTCAGTGCGGGTTTGATATAAAATATGGACAGAGCTTGATCGGGTGTGTTTTTACAAATATATCCATTGAGTATATAAATGTTTCTTTGGGATTGCAAGTGCTGTTCCAAAGTGGGAAAATAAGATTGGTGAACGAAATCATCCTGGTCAATCCACGTTATGTAATCTGCCGTAGCCTGCATTATTCCAAAATCTCTTGAATAGGCAACACCTTTGTTTTCGGGGTTTGTGAAAAGTTTTATATTTAAGGTATTTTTAGAGTCAACTTTATTACAAATAACCCTAATATCTTGCTCCGAAACCTCTGGAGAATCATTAATAACTATGATTTCGGGTGTAAGCCATTTAGACGACAGGTCGTAACTTTCATATAGCGACGTCAATAAATCTCCAAGAAACGAACAACCGTTGTAGAACGGAATAATGATGGACAGTTTATTTTTCCGTATTGCTTTCATGACCGGTTTTTGAAAAAATTTGAGCGTGATTGTAAGGCTCGAAAAATACGGCTTCTGTTTGATACGGATAACTCACGGCAAGAGAATCCAAAAGTATTTTTATATTTTCGTCGGAAAGTCGGTCGCTAAACACAATAACCTGATCGCAATCCGCTTCCCGAATCGCTTGCAATCCAGAGTTATCTACAAGTTGGATAAAATAAAAATTATCGTATTTTTTCCCAAATGGATGACCATAGGCAGCTTGTATAAATATCGGGTGATGGTAGGCATACATCAATGCTGTATCCCAACCGGTATTCGCCAAAACAAATGGCTCTTTCTCATGCTTGCGGATATATTCGACGGCATCGGAATAATTGAAAAAATACATTTTCTTGTGGTCTGCTGAAAATGAAACTGCATAATAACCCAAAAAACAAATCGAAAGAATAATGAAAATCAATCGAGTAACTCTTGTTTTTAAAACACCGTATATTTTAGTCAGACTTATGGAAAATATCAAAAACAGCCCAACGCAAACATAAATAAAATAACGATCTACCCACATTGGATATTTGAATGAAATCAGGAACATCGTAACGAAAGGAAGCGCAAAATTTAGACAGAGAAGTTGGAATTTCCTCTCTTTTTGTTTTATGGCTAAACCAAACGCAGCAACGCAAACTAAAAAAGCTATCATGGCAAAGCCCCGCGTATCATTGAAGAAATGACTGATAGCACCATAAAGAGCATCCTTGCTGGGCGGTGTCAAAAAAGTACCCTGAGACGTAAGTGTTACAAACCAATTGAAAAGTTTGATAGCGGCCGGCAGAAAACCAATCAATAAAAGTCCGGATAGAAAAATAATCTTTATACGGTGTTGCTTAAAATAGCAAAATGTTAAGAATAGTTGAAATCCGACAAAAAACCACGAAAACCAGTGTGTATAAACCAAGCAGAGATTTGCAAATCCCCAAATCCAATAGTGAGATGTAGTCTTCCGACCGGAATTTTGTTCGTTCAAATATTGAAATAAAAACCAAGTCGACATTAATGCGAACATTGTGTAAAGGCTGTAAGCCCGCAATTCAAAGCCATAATAATGCATAAATGTGGAAAATACATATAAGAAAACAGCAATCAAAGCAGTCTGTATTTTACCGAAATGTTTAGCAATTTTATATAAGAAAACTAAACTAACAGTGGAAAAAATCAAAGGTAATATTCGCATCCATTCCAGTTCTATGCCGCCAATTTTAATCCAAAAATGTAGCAAGATTTCAAACAATATACCCGGATTACCGAGAAATGTTTTTGAAATTAGGTTGTTCATTGATTGCATACCCAAGTAAACCGACCATGGCTCATCATGTCCCAAATCTTTCTCCGTGAAAACAATGAGATTAACGATGAAAAAAATTGCTGCAAGAACGTATGGAATAAATTTTCCATAGTTTTGTTCAAAGGCTTGTAATTTTGATTTTAGATTGTTAAGCATATTAGTTTGTTTTGAATTTAAAATTCGGTTCCTCATGTTGGAGTAAGCGTTTAATATTTTTGACATGGGTGAGCGGGATGAAAATTGCAATGAAAATTGCGAAAATCAACAGCAGTAGTTTGTCCGTTTGAAAAAACGCAAATTGTAGTAAAGGCAATGAAATGGCGGCACACATCGACGATAATGAAATATATCGAAAAATCAAAAATACAATAACAAAAACACCTAATACTATCAGAAATACCTGCGGATAAAGCATAATCAATACTCCGACCAACGTTGCAACGCCTTTTCCGCCTCGAAATCCGACGTAAATCGGAAATACGTGTCCGATTACGGTTGTAATGGCTATTGCGATTTCAAGCCAAATGGAACTATCTGTTATTTCGCTGTTTGCAAATACCCAACTATCGGGAAGAATCTTAAACAAGGCTAATGGGACGATGCCTTTCAGCAAATCCAGCACCAACACACAGACACCCGGTTTCCAGCCCAATACTCGGAATGTGTTAGTTGCTCCGGCATTACGGCTACCTTCTTTCCTTACATCTACATTGAAGAATACACGTCCAATCCAAACGGCGTTGGGGATTGAACCGACGAGGTAAGCAAGAAACAGGGGAAGTAGAATCATAGATTAATTAAAGGGTAAAAGGGTAAAGGATTAATTAAATTATTTTCGAGATTCTAACATGGGCACGAAACGAAATTCGCCGTGTTCATCACAGGAAAACTCGGTATCGGATAGTTTGGTATAGACATGCATTTGTTGGGCGTTTTCGCCGACGGGGATGACCATGATTCCGCCGACTTTTAGCTGTTGTTTCAAGGGTTCGGGCACAAATGGGGCACCACAGGTTACAATAATTTTATCAAATGGGGCGAAGTTTGGCAATCCGGCATAGCCGTCGCCATAGAAACATTTGGGATGATAATTTAATGTTTTGAATAAATCTTTTGTTTTTAAATATAAATTGCGTTGCCGTTCAATCGTGAAGACTTTGGCGCCTAATTCCAATAGCACGCATGCTTGATAACCAGACCCTGTACCAATTTCCAAGATTTTTTCTTGCGGATTTACGTGTAAAAGTTCACTCTGCTTGGCTACCGTGAACGGTTGCGAAATGGTTTGCCCTTCGCCGATTGGAAATGCTTTATCTTGATAGGCAAATTCCACAAAAGACGAATCGATGAATAAATGGCGAGGGATTTTTTCGATAGCCGAAAGCACCGGAATAGACGTTATTCCTTTATTTTTCAGTTCTTCTGCTAAGACTTTCCGAAGTCCTTTGGTTTTATAAGTGTCTAAATGTAACATAATAAGTTTACAAAGATACGAAAAATTTATGAGTTATGATTTATGGCTTATAATTTTTACACAAATCGTTGTTATTTAAATGTCGTAATTTGTAATTCGTAATTCGTAATTATTTTGTATCTTTGCCGTAAAAAAAGAAACTTATGCTATCTATCGCAGTTATCGGCGCAGGCCATCTTGGAAAAATCCATATCAAATGTCTTCAAACACTTTCCGAACAGTATAACCTCGTTGGTTTTTTCGATACGGATGCGAGAAATGCCGCAAACGTAGAAACGGAATTGGGTGTTAAATTTTACCCCAATTTGGACAACTTAATTCAAATCGTTGACGTGGTTGATATTGTAACGCCTACTATTGCACATTTTGAAGTTGCTTCGCTGGCTTTGCGCAAAGGCAAACACGTATTCATCGAAAAACCCATTACCACAACGCCACAGGAGGCTAAAAAACTTTTAGCTTTGGCTAATGAGGCCGGCGTGAAAACACAGGTTGGGCACGTAGAGCGTTTTAATCCTGCATTTTTAACGGTCAAAGACAAAATCACGAATCCGATGTTTATCGAGGCCCATCGTTTGGCGTTGTTTAATCCTCGTGGATTGGACGTTCCTGTAACTTTAGATTTGATGATTCACGATATTGATTTAATTTTGAGTGTAGTCAATTCGCCGGTTAGGAAAATCAGCGCAAGCGGTGTTTCTATCGTGAGCCAAACGCCCGATATTGCCAATGCCCGTTTAGAGTTTAATAATGGCTGCGTGGCCAATATCACAGCCAGCCGTATTTCGATGAAAAATATGCGCAAAACTCGCTTTTTCCAAAAGGATGCCTATATTTCGATAGATTTTTTAGAGAAGAAATCGGAAATCGTACGCATGAACGATGTGAATGCCAAAACGTTGAACGACCCATTTGCCATGATTATCGACTTGGATAATGAGCAAAAAAAACACATTCAAATAGAAAAACCCGAAGTTGCGCCAATTAATGCCATCCAAACCGAATTAAGCAGTTTTTACGATGCTATTGTGAACGATGCAATACCGGCTATTCCCTTTATAGACGGCTATAATGCGCTTGAAACCGCCTACCAAATTATGAACGAAATTCAAAAATCTTCACGCTAATGAACTCGAAAAAACTCCATGCTGTATTTTATGTGGTAATCGATTTTGTATCGGCTGCTTTGGCGTGGATGTTATTTTTCACGCATCGTAAATCGCAAGAAGTTGGAGATTTTAGTGATGCTTTTGACGTTGTATGGCACGATATTCGGTTGTATCAAGGCTTGGTGATTATTCCGCTTGGTTGGTTAGTGCTGTATGCAATGTATGGCTACTATCGTCAAACCTTTAACAAAACACCGTTTTCAGATTTAGCCAAAACGCTGAGCCACTCAATTGGTGGCGTTGTAGTCTTATTTTTTGTAGCCATTCTGGACGACCAAGTGAAAGACTACGATATGTATTATAATTACGTATTCGTGCTGTTTGTTTTTCATTACGGTTTCACGGTTTGCGGACGAATCTTGCACACCCGATGGATCCGCAAATCCATCCGAAAAGGTAAGATTTCATTCAATACCGTATTGATTGGAAATGGCCGTTGTGCCCAAAAGAGTTACGCCGAATTACAAAATCAGACTGTCTCGGATGGGCATCATATTCTTGGTTACATACCGTGCGGAACCCAAGAAACCATTGACGGATTGCCGTGTTTGGGCGATGTAAGTAATCTTGAGCAGGTTGTTAAAACCAAACAAATAGAGGATGTCATTATCGCCTTAAACGACAATGAGACAAACTTAATCAGTTCCATTTTATCCAGTTTAGTATCGTGCAAAGTATCCATTCACATTTCGCCGAATTTGGAGCCGTTTCTGCATAATAAAGCCACATCATTTCTGCATACTACATTATTACTGCTGAATGATGATCCGCTACCGGCATGGCAGAATTTTTTGAAACGTGCTTTTGATATTCTTTTTAGTACATTGTTTGGAATCCTCCTGCTTCCATTGATTTTATTTGTGATTTGGAAAATCAAGCGAGATTCGAAAGGTACGATTTTTTACACGCAAGAACGTGTTGGATTGCACGAAAAGCCATTTCTTATGTATAAGTTTCGATCGATGTATGATGGTGCAGAAAACCCTGATAGGCCAATGCTTTCAAGCACCGATGATACACGAGTAACACCATTCGGACGGTTTATGCGTAAATATCGTGTGGATGAATTACCGCAACTGTGGAATGTGATTAGAGGCGATATGAGCTTGGTTGGGCCACGTCCTGAACGTCGATACTACATTGATCAAATCACAAAAGTTTCGCCCCAATATAAACTTCTGCTTCGTGTTAAACCCGGCTTAACCTCTTGGGGCGAAGTTAAATATGGCTATGCATCTTCCGTTGAACAAATGATTGAGCGTATGCAATTGGATTTGCAATACATTGATAACATGTCGATGTCGAATGATTTGAAAATTCTGTTGTACACCATATCCACCGTATTGCGCGGAGAAGGCAAATAGGGTATTATCCGAAATAATCTTTCATCCGGTCGAAAAACCCTTTATTGTCCTTATCTTTTGAATTTGGCTTAAAGTTCGAGGAGTTGCGCAATTTTTCAAGCAACTCTTTTTCTTCCTTAGACACTGTTTTAGGGGTCCAGATATTGATACAAATAATTAAATCTCCTGTGCCGTAGCCATTAACGGTAGGTAAGCCTTTTCCGCGCAAGCGTAGGAGTTTGCCCGATTGCGTACCAGCATCGATTTTAACACGCACCTTGCCGTCCAGCGTAGGGACTTCGACAGACTCGCCCAAAGCGGCTTCTGTAATGTTCACAAATTGATTATAGTGCAAGTTATTTTGAACACGCTCGAAAAGCGGATGCTCCAACTCCTCTATCAATACCACTAAATCGCCGTTTATGCCACCATGCACAGCGGCATTACCTTTGCCGCTAAGCGTGAGTTGCATGCCGTTTTCGACTCCTGCGGGAATGCGAATGGCAATGATTTCCTCGCCTTCGACAACGCCCTGCCCTTTACATTTCTTACATTTTTGCGTGATGATTTTACCTTCTCCGCCACAAGTGGGGCAAACGGCAGTTTGTTGCATTTGGCCGATAATGGTGTTGGTAACATGCGTTACATGCCCCGAACCATGGCAGGTTTCGCAAGTTTTGTAGGCATCTCTCGAAGCAGCTCCTATTCCACCACACTCATCACAAACAATCTTTTTATGCACTTTGATTTTCTTCTCAACACCCTTAGCAATTTCTTCTAAAGTCAGTTTTACGCGAACACGCAAGTCGGTTCCTCGGTTCACCCGCCTCTGTTGTTGGTAGCCTCTACCGCCTCCAAAACCGCCTGTGAAATTTCGGAAATGTCCGCCAAAAGCATTCTCGAAAATAGGGCCGAAATGAGAGAAAATATCGTCCATATTCATGCCGCCATAGCCATAACCGCCACCTTCTGCGCCCATTCCGGCATGACCGAATTGGTCGTATTTCGCTTTTTTGTCAGGCGATGAAAGCACATCATAGGCTTCTGCCGCCTCTTTGAATTTCTCTTCGGCCTCTTTATCGCCGGGGTTGCGGTCTGGGTGGTATTGCAAAGCCAACTTGCGGTAAGCTTTTTTTAGCTCTTCGGGTGTGGCCGTTTTGGAAACGCCCAATACGTCGTAATAATCTTTTTTTGCCATAATTTTAATTTGCAACAATAACTTTTGCGTGGCGCAATACCTTGTCGTGCAGGTAATAGCCTCGTTGGGCTTCATCTATGATTTGGCCTTTTTCAGCCCCATTGTCGGTAGGAACTTGGGCCACAGCATCGTGAAGCTCTGCATCAAAAGCCAAGCCTTTCGTTTCCATCGCTTTTAAGCCTTTATCTTCAAGACTGCGTTTGAGTTTCTGATAGATTAATTCTATGCCGGATTTAGCGGCTTCATCTTCAGTGGCAGACAAGGCCCGTTCGAAATCGTCTAAAATCGGCAAAAGTGACAAAATGACCGATTCTGAAGCATATTTGACAAGATCTAAAC